>USCU01000033.1 GCA_900553335.1 uncultured Ruminococcus sp.
GGGAATTGTGGTTGAAAATGTCCACTTAGGAGATAGTCTTATGACGCTTGCGTATATGACAAAAAACAAATGAGAATTATTAAAGCCGCTCGGATTCATCGAGCGGCTTCTTTGTGTATAAACCCACTTATTAATTTTTGGTTAGATCATCAAGAGTTAGCCCGTATCCCTTTACAAACTCTTCAAGAAAAACATCAGCCTCTTTGATTTTCATTTCTTTTATACACTTAAGTGTAGACTGTTCTGCTAAAAGAAAATCCTGATTTCCCATTTTTCTTTCCTCTATGCATTTTATTAGCGCCGAGATCTTATCGGCTGCTTTAACAAGTTTTTTTATCTCCTCGTCATCACCGCCTGAAATAATTTGCTCATACTCACCCTTCAGGTCATCCGGAAGCTGAGAAATAAGTTTTGCGGCAGCGTTTTTCTCAATATCTCCGTAAATGGATCTGATATCTTTGTTATAATATTTCACAGGTGTCGGCAGATCACCCGTTATTATCTCTGTAGTATCGTGATACATTGCAATTAATGCAGCACGCTCCGCATTAACGTTTCCTCCAAAACGCTTATTTCTTATAACGCATAAAAGATGCGCTATAAAAGCTACTTCAAGACTATGTTCAGAAAGATTCTCGGAAACCGTATTTCGCATAAGACTCCAGCGGTTAATATACTTCATTCTTGATATAATTGCAAAAAAATTACTTCCGTTCATTATTTTCCCTTTCTATTAATAAAATACAGATACAACAACACCGGCCGAAAATCTCGACCGGTGTATAATTTTTGATTATTCAAAGATATCTTATACACAAATGCTCAAAAGCACTCCGGCAGCAACAGCCGAACCGATAACTCCGGCAACATTCGGTCCCATAGCGTGCATAAGCAAGTAGTTTGTCGGATTTTCCTGCTGACCAACCTTCTGGGAAACTCTGGCTGCCATTGGAACAGCCGAAACTCCCGCAGAACCTATAAGCGGATTTACCTTGCCCTTAGATACGATATACATGATCTTTCCGAAAAGTACGCCTGATGCAGTTCCCAAACAGAAAGCTATAACTCCCAGAACAATTACTCCCAAAAACTTTGTATTCATAATTTTGTCGGCAGTTGTAGTTGCACCTACTGAAACGCCTAAGAAGATAGTGATTATGTTCATCAACTCGTTCTGTGCAGTTTTTACAAGCCTGTCACATACTCCGCTTTCCTTCAAAAGGTTTCCAAGCATAAGCATTCCTACCAAAGGAGCTGCTGACGGAACTAAAAGCGCAATTACTATAGTAACGGCTATGGGGAAAATAACCTTCTCTGTTTTTGAAACCGGACGCAGCTGTCCCATCTTAACCTGACGCTCTTTCTTCGTTGTAAGAGCTTTCATAATAGGAGGCTGAATAATAGGTACTAATGCCATATATGTGTATGCCGCCAAGGCAATCGTTCCTGTGTCGATTGATCCGCTTGCATTTGCACCCGATAAAAGCTTGGACGAAACATAAATAGCTGTAGGACCGTCTGCTCCTCCGATGATAGCAATAGAACCTGCTTCAGCAGCGTTGAAGCCTAAAGCAGCAGCGCCTATAAACGTAAAGAAGATTCCTCCTTGTGCGGCAGCGCCGAGCAAAAAGCTCTTAGGATTAGCTATAAGCGGAGCAAAATCCGTCATAGCACCGATTCCAAGGCATATAAGCGGAGGATAAAGCTGGAGCTTAACACCCATATAAAGTATATCTAACAGTCCGCCGTCATGCAAAACCTTACCGTAATCTATTGTTGCACCGCCCGAAATATTAAAAAGATCAGGGTGATACATTTCTGTAAACGGAAGATTTGTAAGCATCATTCCAAAAGAAATAGGCAAAAGCAAAAGCGGCTCAAAGCCCTTTCCGATTGCGAGGTACATAAAGATAAACGAAATACCTATCATAACAAGATTTTTCCATCCGCCTTCAGCTAAGAATCCTGAAATACCCGATTCGTTAGCTAAGTCCACAATAGTGTCTAAAAACTTATCAATCATCTTTTTTGATTCCTTTCATATACTAAAACGGTCGTGTATTGTCAATTCTTCCTGCCTGAGCCCAAGAGCTTCTTCGTGAAACGGATTTAGAAATGCTCTTAATTAACAGTTTCTTTCCGCTGTTCTCACCTATCATAGCAATTGCAGCAGAAATTGCCGCAACTATTTCTTCATTTATACTGTTTGACGGCAGCACAGCAACATCGCTGATCTTTGTAAGCTCAACCTTTGCGGCAGATACATTCTTTGCCTCAGAACCTAAGCCGCCATCTGTCTTAGACTTCTTTGATTTGTTGAAAATTGCACCCATAAGATACAAAAACAAAACAAGAATAATCAAACACGCAAACACAACGACAAGTCCGGTTACAACTACAGCTGCAACATAACTTGATGTCATTTCCTCAGCCAACATCATCATTTGAGTCATCTCTCCTAACATTTACAATAAAAAAATTCGTAATTATTATACCATAAATTATATTTTTTGACAAGAGATTTATGGTGGATTTTTTCACAAACTTTTCATATTACTAAAGGCTTTTTTATTCAAACTGCTCTCACTCAGCTAAATCGAAAATATCATCTGTTTTGGCAACGCATACCGCCGCAACAAAAACAGCACCCATTTCCTTTAAAATTCGTGCACATTCATTGACTGTCGAGCCTGTTGTCATAATATCATCAGCCAAAAGTATACTTTTACCTTTTAAGTCACAAGACTTTCCTTTTAAATATGCATCTTTAACTGCATCGGCTCTTTTCATTCCCGAAAGCTCGTGATGACTATAGTCCCTGACCTTAAAAAGGGCATTTTTATATATCGGGACACGAAGCTGCTTTGATAATTCTTTTGCAAGCTCAAATGCCTGATTAAAACCGCTTTTTCTTTTTCTTTTACCTGTCATAGGAACAAAAACTATAGCATCAAAATCAAATTCTTTTATCTTGCTGCTTATTTGACGTGAATAAAACTCTAAAAGCTCATTGTTTTTCTCTTCCTTTAGCTTTAACAGAGCTTTTCTTAATTTGCCCTCATATATTCCGATGCTAAGGGCTATGTCATAGTATTTATTTTTATCACATTTACAATTTCTGAATCCGCAGCCCATGCAAAAATCATCAGTGGGTTTAATTTCTTTTACGCAGCTGTCACATATAAGTTCATCATATTTCATTATCTTACCGCAGAGCGGACAACGATTCGGGTAAAAAATATCAAGTATGAATCTTTTAATCAGGTTAAATCTCGTCATCAATATCAAGCTCCTTTGAGCGGTCGATTAGCAGCATATTTTTTAAAAGAGTATATCTAAGCGTTCTTCTATTGTTATCTATCATGTATTTTACTCTTTGGGAAGATCCCACTATTATAAGCATTTTTTTTGCTCTTGTTACCGCTGTGTACAAAAGATTTCTATAGTAAAGCTTGTCGTATCCTCCCAAGACCGCAAGTATCACAACGTCAAATTCGCTTCCCTGACTTTTATGAACAGTCGCCGCATATGCAAGTTCAAGCTGTTCCAATGCGGTAGACGGATAATTACAGATTCTTCCGTCAAAGTCTATTTTTAACATTCCGATTGCTTTTTTAATTTCTATTATAGTTCCAATATCGCCGTTGAAAATTCCTGCTCCCTGCTCTTTGTCCTTGCTCCATGTAATATCATAATTGTTTTTGACCTGCATTACCTTATCTCCGACCCGGAAAACCGTTCCAAAGGTTTTTATTTCAGGTTTATTTCTGTCGGGCGGATTAAGTCTTAACTGAAGATGATTGTTAAGCTCTACCGTTCCAGCCGGACCTTTTCTTGTCGGAGAAAGAACCTGAATATTATCTTTTGCGGTATATCCGTAAGCGCTCGGAAGCCTGTCAGCAACAAGATCTACAATAAGCTCTTGAAGTGCATCGAACTCAAGTCTTTGAAAAAAGAACAAGTCACTGTCCTTTCTTTTGAGATCTATTTCCTCCCCCTTGACAATTTTATGTGCATTGACAACAATTGCACTCTTTTGAGCCTGCCTGAAAATTTCTTTAAGCTCAATTGTCGGAACAACTCCGCTGTCAATTATGTCTTTTAACACATTTCCCGCACCTACAGACGGAAGCTGATCGCTGTCACCGACCATAATAAGCTTACAGTTGATTTTTAGCGCTCTTAGCAAAGATTCAAACAGCACAGCGTCTACCATTGACATCTCGTCAATCACCAGCACGTCGCAGTCAAGCTGATTGTTTTCGTTTTTATTAAACCTCGGCATATCATCTACCGTAAAGCTTACTTCTAAAAGCCTGTGTATAGTTTTCGCTTCATATCCCGTTAAATCCGAAATCCTTTTAGCAGCTCGTCCGGTAGGGGCTGTTATCATAACGTTAAGGCCCTGCTGAGAAAAGAGTGAAATTATTGCGTTAAGAGTCGTTGTTTTACCTGTTCCGGGTCCTCCGGTAAGCACCAAAAATCCCCGTGACAGCGCAGTATTTATAGCCTTGCGCTGAAGTGACTCATATTTGATTTCAGCCTCTTCTTCAACAAGATCAATCACGTCGTCAAAATTTATTTGACTGTCATAAGACAGCTCCTTCATAAGACATATTCGGCGTGATATATAATCCTCTGCTATAAACAAATCCTTTAGTGATATAAACTCTCTCTGCTTCTTCATAAACAGACAAAGATTTTGTTCTTCAAGTTCCTCGTTAAGCGCCTCGTTAAAAAGCTCTTCGGGAATCCTTAGAAAGTTCATCGTTATTTGGCAAAGCTTGTCCTTCGGCAGACAGGTATGCCCTGCTGACGCATTTTCCTTCAAAACATTCTTAATTCCTGCCTTGATGCGGTTAGGATTGTCATAAGGCAGCTCTATTTGCGCTGCGATTGAATCAGCTTTTAAAAAAGGAAGCTCTATTCCGTCACCGCAAAGTGAATATGGGTTTTTGTTTATAACTTCCTCTGAGTCCAGCCCCCACCTTCTCCATGCCTTTGCTCCGAATGACGCACTTACTCCGTACTTTGAAAGCATAAGCATCAGAGATTTTACTCCGCTGACTTTAAGAAACTCCTCAGCTATCTGTTTGCTTTTTTTATTTGTTATTCCATCTATTTCCGAAAGCCTTTGCGGTGTGTTTTCAATTATGTAAAAAGTTTCTTCTCCGAATTTATCTACTATCTTTTTTGCAAGCACATGTCCTATACCCTTGATAACTCCGCTTGCCAAATATTTTCTTATAGCGGATAAATCGGACGGAAGCTTTCTCTCACAAACCTCAGCCTTAAACTGCGGTCCGAATTTAGGATGATCGATATATTTACCCATGAGTCTAAGTTCTTCGCCCTCATCAATATTTCCAAGCTCTCCGACAACAGTTATCGGCTCATACCCATTGTCAAGTATAAGCACGCAATAACCGTTATTTTCATTGAGATAAACTATGCTGTCAACACTTCCGCTTAGCTCCTGCAACTGTTCTTCCATATTACTCCTTGATAATTTTTATAAAATCGGAAAGCTCGCAGATTTTTACCAGTTTATAGCTTTCCGCTAGTTTTTCACATTTTAACTGCGTTTCGCTGTCAAGAGGTTCAGTTTTCAGTAGGATTATGCTTCTCGCTCTATCCTCTTTAAAAGCTTCGTCCCAAAAAGCTTTTCTTACTCCGCTCCCAATATATTTAGCTCTGTTTTTTATGGGTATAACAAGATACCCGACACTCTTTTCACCTTTTTTCACACTTTTTAAAAGACAGCTCACTATATATATAAGCATCAACGCAAATAGAATAAGCACTATGCTCATTAAAATCGCTTTCACTTTAACCACCCCATTTAATACATTTTATGACGGCAGTTAAAATTTGACACAAATACATTTTACACTCTTTTGACACTGTTTGCAAGAGGGATTTTTATAAGGGGCACAGCTCCGTTATTCAACACTTTTAGCCAAGGATATTTTAACTTAATTATATATCAATATTTTCCGATAGAACTACTTCAAACTAACAAAAGCACCTCGCAATAGTTACAAGGTGCTTTCCATTACATATTCAATAAGAGGCAATGTTCCGTTATTTAACAAACGACAGAACATAGTCGTTGTTATATTGTCTACTGCTTGTCTGCGTTCTTCTTAGCTTCGATATCAGCTAGCGCATCTTTTCTTGAAAGATTGATTCTTCCCTGATCATCAATTTCCATTACCTTAACGACAATTTCATCACCGATGGAAACCACATCCTCAACCTTTTCAACTCTCTGCTTATCGAGCTTTGAGATATGAACAAGTCCGTCCTTACCCGGTGCGATTTCAACAAACGCTCCGAAGTTCATAAGCCTTACAACCTTGCCCTTATAAATAGCGCCGATTTCAGGATCGTTCGCAATTGTGTTAATTACACTAACAGCAGCCTGAGCTTTTTCCATATCAAGTCCTGATACAAAAACATCTCCTGTTTCTTCAATATCAATCTTAACGTCAAAATCAGCGCAGAGTTTCTGAATAACCTTTCCGCCTGAACCGATAACTTCTCTGATTTTGTCAACAGGAACCTTTGTAGCAAGCATCTTAGGCGCCCATTTATTAACTGTAGGTCTTGGCGCATCTATCGCCTTAAGCATAATCTCATCAAGAATATAATCTCTTGCTTTATGCGTTTTCTCAAAAGCTTCCTTAATAATCTCAGGAGTAAGTCCGTCAACCTTGATATCAACCTGAATAGCAGTGATACCCTTCTTTGTTCCGCCAACCTTAAAGTCCATGTCGCCAAAGAAGTCCTCAAGTCCCTGAATATCTACCATTGTCATAAATTCACCGTTTTCCTTGGTGATAAGACCACAGGAAATTCCTGCAACTGGAGCTTTGATCGGAACACCCGCATCCATGAGCGCAAGGGTTGATCCACAGATAGACCCCTGTGATGTAGATCCGTTTGAAGAAAGAACCTCAGATACCATTCTTATAGCATAAGGGAAATCCTCAACATCAGGAATTACCGGAACAAGCGCACGTTCTGCAAGAGCACCATGACCGATTTCTCTTCTTCCTGGTCCCCTTGAAGGTCTTGTTTCGCCAACAGAATAAGACGGAAAATTATAATGGTGAATATATCTCTTTGTATCCTCTTCGTCAAGTCCGTCAAGACGCTGAGAATCACTTACAGGACCAAGTGTGCAAATCGTAAGAACTTGAGTCTGACCACGAGTAAACATACCTGAACCGTGAACACGAGGTAAGAGTCCAACTTCCGCTGCCAAAGGTCTGATCTCGTCTATCTGTCTTCCGTCAACACGCTTGCCTTCACAAAGCCAATTTCTTACGATCTTCTTCTGAAGCTTGTAGATACACTCATCGATCATTGCAATTCTGTCTTCGTTTTCTGCATCAAACTTCTCGTGAACAGCATCCTTTATCGGGTTAAGTCTTGCTTCTCTTACATTCTTATCGTTTGTATCGAGTGCAGTCTTTACGTCCTCGCCGCAGAATTCTTCGATCGCATCAAATAAGTCATGGTCAACCTCCTGAGATTCAAACTCAAATTTAGGCTTACCAATCTGCGATTTGATGTCTTCGATAAAAGCAACCATCTTTTTAATTTCTTCATGCCCCTTTAAGATTGCGTCAAGCATAACATCATCAGGAACTTCATCTGCACCTGCTTCGATCATAACGATCTTTTCAGCAGTACCTGCAACAGTAAGGTTTAAGTGATTGTTCTCTCTTTGCTCAAGAGTCGGATTTAAAACAATTTCATCATCAACAAGCCCTACGGAAATTCCCGCAATAGGTCCATTCCAAGGAATATCAGAAATAGAAATAGCAATAGATGTAGCAATCATTCCTGCAATCTCAGGAGAATTGTCAGGGTCAACTGCAAGCACAGTCATAACAACAGATACATCGTTTCTCATATCCTTCGGGAAAAGCGGTCTGATAGGACGGTCAACAACACGGGAAGTCAAAATCGCCTTCTCAGTAGGCTTTCCTTCTCTCTTCATAAATGATCCCGGGATTTTTCCTACCGAATAAAGTCTTTCCTCATAATCAACTGAAAGCGGAAAGAAATCAATTCCATCTCTCGGCTTTGCAGAAGCCGTAACATTTGCCATTACTACAGTTTCGCCGTAACGAACCCAACACGAACCGTTTGAAAGCTCACAGGTCTTTCCTGTTTCAACAATTAACGGTCTGCCGGCGTATGTAGTTTCAAATACTCTGTACTTTTCAAACATACTTTTTACTCCTTTTCTTTTTTCAGCAGGAGCTTTAGCAATAAACACAAAACTTAAATTTAATTTTCAAGTCCTCTGTTTAATGCTAATCACACCTGCTTTGTAACTTTAGTTTAATATATATACCAAAAGGCAGACAGCAAGTATTAGTTGCTGCTGCCTTATTAGTACAAAATTACTTACGGATTCCGAGCTTTTCAATGATAGCTCTGTATCTTTCAATATCCGTCTTGATAAGATAATTAAGAAGGTTTCTTCTCTTACCAACCATTTTAAGAAGTCCTCTTCTTGAGTGATGGTCGTTCTTGTGGATCTTAAGGTGTGCTGTAAGATCATTGATTCTCTTAGTTAAAATAGCAATCTGAACCTCAGGAGAACCTGTGTCTGTATCGTGCTTTCTGTTAGCTTCGATTACAGCTGTTTTTTCTTCTTTTCTAAGCATTTTTAAGTACCTCTTTCTTAATTTTTCCTTTATCACAGTAACAGGATAACGGCACTTCCGAAGTTCGGCAATCTCCTAAAACCGTGATAAGGTATTGCGGTTTTCACAACCTTATCAATTTTACCATAAAAATGGTAACTTGTAAATAGGATTTACAAAATGTTAACATTTGGTTCAATAAGGGCATCACCCCGTCATTCAACAAACGACTGGACGTCAGCTCATTAGACGGCGGACATAAGCCGTCGTTATTTAATACCGTTTTGCTCTTTCTGTCTCTTATGCACATCTCCGAGCCCACGAGACAAGAGGCAATCTCGTATGCC
>USCU01000034.1 GCA_900553335.1 uncultured Ruminococcus sp.
CCTGATGATACTTCCGAGTGGCAGGGAGAATTTTTAGAAGTCGATTACTCTCAGATAGTTAGTCAGCTCACATATGAAAATGAAGTAGTACCACCAACTATTTATTATTCAAGCGTAGTAGAAGACAGCTATACCAAAACAGATGAAAATGGTAACATTACTATTAATCGAGATGCTTTTAAAACAGGGAACTGGACTACGCAGAAGCCTGATATAGTTCGTTCGATTGCCGTTGACTTCGGTGAGGGTATTGCAAATAACGGAATGGGCATGATGCTTGAAATTAAAATGAAAGCGCCTACCGATCCGAATGATTACAATAAAATAGCAACTAACTCTTGTTCTGTAGGCTATGAATGGATTCAAAAGACAGACGAATCTAAAACATACCCTGACTATTTAACATCTAATACTGTTCCTGTGCAGTATATTCCGGGTTGCAGAATTATTTTGACCAAAAAAGATGAAACTAGCGGTCAATCAATTACCGGAGCGACTTTTGAGCTTTACAAAAAGGGTAACGGTGTTTCAGATGAGTTGATAGGAACATATGAAACTAACGAAAACGGAAGAATCAGCGTTAGCGGGCTTGATTTTGGTGATTATTACTTTAAGGAAACAGTTGCTCCTAAAGGATACGAGCTTTCAGGTTCAATAAGTGAAATAATAACGCTTGATGAAAACACTTTGAATCAAAGTATAAATTTTGAAAACACAAGAAAGAGCGGAAGCATTACTGTTAAGAAGGTGTCTGACCGACTTCCTGACCTTGTTTTGCAAGGCGCCGAGTTTATGCTCTGCAGAGAGGACGGCACTGCTGTTTCTGATAATGTGTTTGTTACAAATGAAAACGGAGAAATAAAGATAACAGGCCTTCTATGGGGAAAATATTATCTTTTAGAAACGAAAGCGCCTAATGGCTATGAGATTTCAAATGAAAAAATTGAGTTTGAAATCAACGCAGAAACAGTTGAAGCGCCTGAAATCAAGACTGTAACTAATGAACAGAAGCCTGCAACAGCAGTGCTTGAAAAATACGAGCTTAGCAGTGACAAATACGGAGAATTTTCTCATGACGATAACGGTAATTTATCGACTGAGATTGATAAAAATTCTCCTATAAGCGGTGCTGTTTATGAGTTGTACGATGAGAATGACAATAAGTTAAGCACCAATGTTACAGCCAATGACGGAAAAATATATGCTGAGGATCTGACATTCGGACGGTATTATTTCTTAGAGAAAACACCTGCTAAGGGATATTCAAAGTATGATGAAAAAATCTGGTTTGAAGTAAATGCCGAACATACATCGGCGAATTTGATTATAAAAACCGCCGATGCTAGAAAAACAGGAAGCGTATGGCTTCAAAAGAGCGATGATAAAGGAGCGCTTGTTAAAGGTGCCACTTACAGTTTGTTTGATAAGAACGGCAATAAGCTCTATGTAACTGAAGTAAATTCGGGAAAAGGAGATAGTAAGTATAAATACTCCGATAGCTCAAGCGGTACAACCGACATGATTACAAGTGCTGAGGGTATTATTGAAATTGACGGAATTCATTGGGGAGATTATTATTTACAGGAAACAGCTTCGCCTAAAGGCTATGAATTAAATCCTGAAAAGTATGAGTTTACTGTTGATAAGGATACAGTTACAAGCACTATTGTAAAGAGCGCTACCGATAACCGATATAAAGGAGTGGCAGAGCTTACAAAGTGTGAAGAAGGAAACGAGAGCAGGTTGCTTTCGGGAGCTGTATTTACTCTGTACAATAATGACGGAAGCATTTATCGGGACGATCTTGTTACAGACGATAACGGAAAGTTAAGAGTCGAAAATATCGACTGGGGAAGCTATTATTTCTTAGAGAAAACTGCTCCTGAGGGTTATGGTCTTAATCCTCAAAAGGTAAGATTTTCCGTGAATAACCTGACAGCAGGAAAGCTTCAGGAAATTACGGTTACTGACCCTGTGAAAAACTATAAGCTGACGGTTAATAAGAAAATTTTACAGTCAGATGTAGTGTTGGCTCACGGTAATCCTACCTTCACATTTGAAGTTAAAAACACACAGACCGGGCATACATACTATAAGACTGTTTCGTTTGGAAGCGATAATATTGCTCCCGGCAAAGACGGATATGCGGAGGCATCTGTAGTATTTGCTCTTCCAATGGGAGAATACGACATTTCCGAAGTAAGTGTTGACAGATATAAGCTTTCTGCTATTGAGCCTACAGAATATGCTCGTGGTGATAAGGCAGTTGTAATGCTTAATGACAGCACTCCTGAAGAGGGCATTTATGTTTCGTTTACAAACGATAAAACTGATCAGAGCAAAACAACAGATAATTCTACGGTAACGAATATTCTTAACCGAGCAAGAAAGCTGACAGCGATTGTTGCCGATTATCACGGTCCGACAACGGTAACAAAGGATAAGATTTCACCTGATGATCTGACAGTATATGCTATATACGATGACGGAACTCAGATAACTGTTGAAAACTATAAGCTTGATCCGGAAACATTAAGCGCTGAGAACAACGGTGATTTTGAAATTTCAGTAAGCTATACTGATGGCGGAATTACTCGTAAGGATTCGTTTATTGTAAACATTGATCTGCCAACTCCGTTTACAGCACAGTTTGTCAATAAAAATGCAAACGGAACATATTCTACTGCGAATACGCCTAGAGAATTTGTAGATTCAGACGGCACTAGATATGACGGGTTAGTTAAGATCACCGGATATAACGGTACTTCAAGTGTTATTAACTTTCCGGCAATGCTGACTGGCTATATTCCAACTGGTTCTGAAACGGAGAATACAAGATATGCAGGTATGAAGTTTAAAGTTGTCGGTGTTGAAAAAAGTACATCCGGATTTTATTCGATTGATGTTAAAAACGGAAGTAAGAGCATAACTAGCATAAGCTTTGCTGAAGGTATTGAATTTATCGGACACAGAGCGTTTAGCAATTTTGACGGACTAAACTGTACTCTTGAGTTCCCGAATTCGCTGACACAAATTGGGGATTACGCTTTCTTCAATTGTAAAGGCTTAAAAGGCGATTTAGTAATTCCTGACAGTGTAGCAAAAATTGCGAACAGTGCTTTCCAGAGCGCCTATGCAACTGTGGGAGAGTGCGGAAATCTTGTCATAGGAAAAAATGTGGAAGCTATTGGAGAATACTCATTTAATGGATGTAAGTTTAATGGAAGTTTAACGTTTGCTGAAAACAGCAGTTTAAAAACTATAGGATCTAATGCTTTCATCAATTGTAGTAGCTTTACGGGTGATTTGAGGATACCGGCAAGTGTAACCCAAATCGGCAACAGCGCATTTTACTCGTGTTCCGGATTTAATGGAAGATTGGATTTCGGAAACGAAAGTCAGCTTAAAACAATCGGTAATTATGCTTTCTGGAGATGCAAAGGCTTCACGGGTGATTTAAAAATACCTTCTAATGTTGAAACAATCGGTAATAATGCGTTTACGGGATGCAATGGTTTTAACGGAACATTAACGTTTGAAGCTGGCAGTAAGCTTAAAACTATCGGTAATTATGCGTTCAGCGCATATAATTGGAACTATGATGCACCTAAGTTTACAGGAGATTTGACACTTCCTGAAGGATTAGAAACTATCGGTGATCACGCTTTCTACTGTTGTAAAGAACTTGATGGATATTTAACACTTCCGAGCACATTAAAAGTAATTAATAACTGGGCTTTCTATGAATGTACTAATCTAAAGAGTCAAAACTTAATAATTCCGGATACTGTAGAAGTTCTTGGAAACAGAGCCTTTGCTAACTGTGAAAGCTTAAGCGGCGAATTACATTTGCCTCAAAACAGCAATATAACTGCTATAGAAATGAATACTTTCTATAACTGCTATAGTTTAACCGGAAACTTGAATATTCCTTCTAATATAAAGAAAATCGGATATGGCGCTTTCGCTATGTGTCGTGGATTCAACGCCTTGGAATTGAATGAAGGTTTAGAGGAAATCAGCGCGTCGATCAGCGGTGAAGGTTATGAGAACTATGGCTCATTCCGAGAATGTACGGGATTTAAGAGCAATTTGACAATACCTAAGAGCGTTAAAGTTATAGGACAGGATGCATTCCATACTTGCAGAGGTTTCAACGGATATGTTTTAACTATACCTGAAGGTAATAGTTTAACAGAAATTGGAAAAACAGCATTCGCTTATTGTAACTTTAACAATAGTAATTCTGTAATCTATATTGCAAGAAAATCAACAGATACTGTTTCGGCTATTACAAATATCAACGATCCTGGTATCAGCACTTCGGCTGCGACTATCGGAGACAGCATCTGTTACGGCTATCAAGTAAAAGGTATTTACTTTATCCGAGATAACTAGTAAGTTCCCTCCCTGCGGCTCTATATGCCGCAGGGTATGGGATATTCAAAAGGAGTGTTAAAATTAAGAATTGAAAAGAGTAGCAAATATTTTATCTACACTCATAATAGTGTTATTGGTTATAGCTCTTACAGCAGTGTTGATTTCAAAGCTGGTTTTCGGCATTGAAATGAAAGCAGTTTTGACTGGATCTATGGAGCCTGAGCTTCCGGTTGGTAGCCTTCTGATTATAAGTCCAACTGAGTATGATAAAGTTGAAGTTGGCGATGACATAACGTTTGTCAGAGATGAAAAACTGACGCTTGTAACTCATAGAGTTATTCAAAAAGACGATGAAACACAAAAAATTACCACACAGGGAATAGCAAATAATACACCTGATAAGCCGACGAGCTTTGAAAATGTTGTCGGTAAGGTAGTGTTTCACATACCACTTGTAGGTTATTTCGTGATATGGACATCTACCGTTAAGGGAAAAGTCATATGCGGAATCATAATTGTCGCACTGGTTGCGCTTAGCATTGTTCTATCAAAATCCGATAAAAATTGCTCGGATGAAGATAAAGCAGACGAGCAGACTGACGGCTAATAAATATTAAAACTTTTCTAAAGGAGGAAAAGAAATGAAATCAAAAAACAAGAAGATTTTTGCGGGAGTTATCTCACTTGGGATAATTGCTGCGGTAGCAATCGGAGGAACTCTTTCGTATCTAACCGATTCCACGGAGCAAAGGGCAAACAATTTTACATTTGCTTCCAACGGTATTGATGCCATGCTTACAGAGCCTGATTGGGACGGAGTTATAGATTATTTGTATCCGGACGATCCCGACTTCCCTGAAGGTTCTAATGCTGATATCGTTCCGGTTTACGGTTACAACGAAGATGGAAAACCGATTACTGAACAGCCTAATGATATAGTTTACGGCGAGGACAATGCTAAGAACATGATTCCGGGTCAGACGGCTAAAAAGAACCCGATCATCACAAACACGGGAACTATGACTGATGAGTGGGTAGCAGCTAAGGTAACTTTTGTTTACGGCGAGGGATCATCAAATGCCGGAAAAGCTCTTAACGAAGCTGATTGGGCACTTGTAAAAGAATATATACAGGTTGATTATAATACAGCTGAATCGGATAATGGCTACTGGACTCAGGTAGGTGCTGCCGAAACAGTTTCACAAACCTATTACTACAGCGAAATTTTGAATAAAGGAACTGAAACTAACGGTAAAGTAACCTATGGAGAAGTTACACAGCCGATCTTCAATACAGTTACATTAAGCACTGAAGCAGACAACGAAACAGTTGAAAAGCTTATTAAGATGGGTGGAATTGCAATTTACATAGAAGGTTATGCCGTACAAAGCGACGCTTACTCTGATTATGCTGCATGGATGGCAAGTAACTCTGCTGTATTTGAACACACACCAACAACAGGTTATGCACCTGATACAGGAGTAGCAAGCCCTGGAATTTTTCCAAAATCAGCGTAAGCTGTTTTAATAAAAACAAAAAAATAATTTACAAAAGAGGTAAAACATTATGAAAAACACAATTCAAAAAAACAGAAAGAAATTAATCGCAGGAGTACTTAGCATTTGCTTGATAGCAGCTATTGCAGTCGGCGGAACATTGGCTTACTTGACTGATTCAGAGAAGGCTACTAACACATTCAGTGTTGGTGATCTTGACATAACTCTTACAGAGCCTAAGTGGGACGATGAAACAGACGGTAAGGATTTAGTACCTGGTGACACAGAGGAAAAGAACCCTACGATTGCTGCTGTTGAACATGACAGCTATATGAGAACAATTATGTCTATTCAGGATAAGAACGGAAATGCAATTACTGATCAGGATCGTCTTGATTTGATTCTTGCAACTATCCGTTACGCAGATCCTGCACTTGCAGAGACTAATTCATATTCACTTTCTGATCTCGAAGCTTACAATATGATCAACAGTGAGTTTACACTAGTTGCAGATAAGTCTTCATCGAAGGATAATGTAACAGGTGTGTACTACTTTAATTACAACAACGTTCTGGCAGAGGGTGAAACCGCAACTCTCTTTACAAATATTGTAATTCCTACAGATTGGAACCAAACTCAGCTTAAAACACTTGGAGAGTATCAGATCGTAATTGAGGCTCAGGCAATTCAGGTTGATCATTTTGAAAGCGCAGAAGCTGCATTTTCAGCACTTGACGCCGAGGTTGAAGCTGGTACAATCCAAAAGGATTATGCAACTGTTGGCGGTGTAACAGTTAAAGCTTAAGTCTTTAAGTTCAGCCGCATAAATGCAGTTGTGACTAAATTGTTCTAAAGGAGGTGAGTTGATGAAGAAATTCGCTGTTTATCCCATTTTATGTGCAGCCTCAATATGTACGTTTCTCCTGTCATCAGGAATGACATATGCCTCATGGCAGTCGCAAGGTGAAACCGTAAATAAGATTTCAATGGCGAGCGTTAAGGGACAGATTGTAGAAGAATATGACCAAAACCAGGTTGTATACCCGAATGCAACAGTAGATAAAATCGTTCAGGTAAAAAATACAGGAACTGTTGACGCTGTGCCGAGAGTAAAAATCGAAAAAGCATGGGGCGATAGCAGGGATGAAAACGGTAAGCTTCTCATCAATCCTGACCTTAGTACGGAAAATATTGAAATCACATACAACACTGAGAAATGGACATATGACAGTGATGACGGATACTTTTATTACAAAGAGGTATTAAAGCCGGGTGACATAACAGATTCGCTGTTTGACAGTTTTACTGTGAATGGAGAGATTACAGGCGGTGAGTACAAAAATAAACAGGCTGATATAATAGTCAATATGGAGCTTATTCAAGCTGCCGGAAACGGTCTTACCTTTTGGGATACGTCTTTTGAAGAGCTTGGAATTATCTATAAGCAGACAAATCAAATCGAAATTGACACAACAGTTTTGTTTAAAAATCCTGATGATGGTTTTTCATTCGATGTGAACGAAGGAGATTTGTTTGCAGATTTTAAGGATCTTGTTCCTGGTGAAAGCAGAAATCAGCTTGTAACAGTCACCAATAACTGGAATCAATCCACAGAGATTTTCCTTTGGGCGGACTTTGTCGATCAGATACAGGCAACAGATGACACAAGAGAACTGATAAATAAGCTTTTGAAGGAATATGCGTATATTGTTATTACAGATGACAGCGGTAACATAATTTACAGCGGTGCAGTTTGGGGAAGTCCTGATATAGATTCTGAGGGAACTGACTCCATGAAATATCCATACAGCTTGGGTATATTTAAGAGCGGAGAAACTAAGAATCTGAACGTAAGTCTTTATCTTGATCCTCAAACGGATAATGAATATAAAGAGCTTTTAGGACTAATTAAGTGGGTGTTCAGAGCTTCGGGAGATGAATCAATATCTCCGACTGAGCTTGCTGACGAGCCGGCTACAGCTTCTCCGACAGATACCACAAACGTCGGTAACCGCATTGATTCTGTAAACCCTTCAACAGGAAGCTCAGTACAGTTGGGAATATTTGGCATGATTTCAATTATTTCATTCGCACTTATTCCTGTAACGTATAAAAAATCAAAAAGGAAATAATTAAACATATTTTCAGAGCAACGCTTGATTCCTTCAACGGATTTCAGGCGTTGTTTTATTTTTTAAAAAACTTATTTAAGTAGACTTTCAACCGTATCGCGGAACAAAAAAGCTGTGAGTCAAAGAATAAAAAAACTGTAAAAGCAAATAATAGCTATCAAACTATTCTTGCAGGAGGGTGTTTATTTTGAGTTCTGTTTGGTATTCGGACTGCTCACTTCCGAGCTTTGATTCACTGCGTGAAAATATAAAAACAGATGTGTTGATAATCGGCGGAGGAATAGCAGGTATCCTCACAGCTCATTTTCTTAAACAGCGTGGTGTCAAATGCGTTGTGGTTGAAAAGGATAGAATCTGCGGCGGAACAACGGGCAGTACTACCGCAAAAATTACCTATCAGCATGGCTTGGTTTACGACAAGCTGCTTAAAAGTGGCGGAATTGAAATAGCTAAAGGTTATCTCAATGCGAATCAATCAGCCTTCTGTGAATTTGAAAAACTCTGTGAAAGCATAGACTGCGATTTTGAATATAAGGATAATTATGTCTATTCGGTTGACGACCGCAAAAAAATCGAAAATGAGCTTTTTGCGCTTGAAAAAATAGGATACAAGGCAAGGCTTTACAATGACGTCATTTTACCTATTGACATAGCAGGAGCGGTATGTTTCCCGCATCAGGCTCAGTTCCATCCGCTTAAATTTTTGTCAGCTATTGCAAAGCATCTTAATATATACGAGAATACCTTTGTGCGTGAAACAGCGAACAACATTGCAATTACGGATTGTGCCGAAATTAAAGCTGAGAAAATTATCGCTGCAACACATTTTCCGTTTTTAAACAAGCATGGCAGTTTTTTTCTGAAACTGTATCAGCATCGCTCTTATGCAATTGCCCTTGAAAATGCACAGGATGTAAACGGAATGTATGCTGTCTCTTATACACATCTCCGAGCCCACGAGACAAGAGGCAATCTCGT
>USCU01000035.1 GCA_900553335.1 uncultured Ruminococcus sp.
CGCTAATACCGGCGACGGAGAGATGACGGGCGTTAAGCTTTTGGAAATTATGGCAAAAACCAAGAAAAAACTGTCAGAGCTTGCCTCAGTTATGGAAACATATCCGCAGGTGCTTGAGAATGTAACTATAAAAAGTGAGTATAAGGGCAACTGGCAGACTGACAAGGGTGTTGCCGAGTTTATAGAAATGTACAAAGAAAAGCTTGGCGATGACGGAAGAATCTTGGTTAGAGAATCAGGAACAGAGCCATTGGTCAGAGTAATGCTTGAGGGAAAACATTTAGGCAAAATTACCGAGTATGCAAAAACCATTGCTGAGGCAATCGGTAAAAGCTTTGGAGAATAACATATGAAAATAACTGTTATAAACGGACAAAATCACAAAGGCAGCACATACAATCTGGGCAAAATGCTTGTGGAGAAATTTAAGGGAGCAGATGTAAAAGAATTTTTTCTTCCAAAAGATTTTTCGGACTTTTGTATAGGATGTGCAACGTGCTTTATGAAAGATGAAACAAAGTGTCCGCATTATAACAAATTAAAGCCGATAACAGACGCTATTGATGAAGCTGATTTGCTTATATTTACAAGTCCTGTGTATGTTTATCATGCGACAGGACAGATGAAAGCATTTCTCGATCATTACGGCTGGCGTTGGATGGTTCATCGCCCTGAAGAAAAAATGTTTAAAAAGCAGGCTGTTGTCATTGCAACGGCAGCAGGAGCCGGAATGAAGTCAACTATAAAAGACATTAAGCACAGTATGTTTTTTTGGGGAGTTGCTAAAACTCATAAGCTTGGTGTGGCAGTAAGGGCAATTTCATTTGATGAAATCCCAAAGAAGCGTTTGGAGAACATTGATAAGAAGCTTCACAGGCTTGCACAAAAAATCAGGAAAACGCAGGGAAAAGCAAAGCCCAAAATTACAACAAGAGCTGTTTTTTCTGCTATGGCAATGATGAATAAAAAGGGCGGTTTAAACCCTGCTGACGCTGAATATTGGAATAATAAAGGTTATACAAACGGAGTAAGACCTTGGAAGGATTAAATGAATGAGAACAGCTAAAGACTGGAAAGATTACAAGATACTTGACGCTTCAGACGGAGAGAAGCTTGAAAATTGGGGCGGAATTACGCTTATAAGGCCTGATCCGCAGATAATTTGGAAGTCCGAGAAAACAGACTCAACATGGGAAATGGCGGACGCTCATTATCACCGTTCAAGCAAAGGCGGAGGAGAATGGGAGTTTAGAAAAAAATTAAAAGAAAGCTGGATGATTTCATATAAAGAGCTTAAGTTTTTAATTCGTCCGACAGGCTTTAAGCACACGGGGCTTTTCCCCGAGCAGGCAGTAAACTGGGATTTTTTAACAGATAAAATTAAGTCTGCTGAACGAGAGATCAAGGTGTTAAATCTATTTGCTTATACAGGCGGCGCAACGCTTGCATGTGCGGCGGCAGGAGCGAGAGTTACTCATGTTGACGCATCTAAAGGAATGGTTCAATGGGCGAGAGAAAACGCAGCGGCGTCAGATCTTTCCGATAAGCCTATCAGATGGCTGGTTGACGATTGTGAGAAGTTTGTGAGCCGTGAGATTCGTCGGGGAAACAAATACGATATCATAATAATGGATCCGCCGAGCTACGGAAGAGGTCCGGGCGGCGAAGTTTGGAAGCTTGAGGACTGCGTATACGATCTCGTAAAGCTTTGTTCTAACGTATTAAGTGATGATCCTGTTTGTTTCCTTCTCAATAGCTATACAACCGGGCTTTCGCCGTCGGTAATGGCATATATTCTTAACGTTATTCTAAAATCAAGGTTTGGCGGAGAGGTATCTGCCGATGAAATAGGACTTTTGGTAGAAAGCACAGGCTGTTCACTTCCGTGTGGTTCAACGGCTATTTGGCAAAGAAATAAACAGCAGTAATATACCAATTATTTTTTAAGGATGAAAAATGGAAAAATTTATAGAAGCTAAAAATATAACATTCTCGTATATAAATGAAATGGAAGATCCTCCGATAAAAACGACTGTGTTTGAAAATCTTTCTCTTGAAATAAAAAAGGGAGAATTCATAGCAATACTCGGACATAACGGATCGGGAAAATCAACTCTTGCAAAATGCTTTAACGCAATAAATATCCCTGAAGAGGGTGATGTTTTTGTAAACGGAATGAGTATTAAGGATCAAAGCAAGATTTTGGATATTCGTCAGTCTGTCGGAATGGTTTTTCAAAATCCCGATAATCAGATCGTCGCTACCGTTGTTGAGGAGGACGTTGCTTTTGCTTTAGAGAATATGGGAGTTCCGTCGGAGGAGATAAGAAGGCGTGTAGACGAATCTTTGAAAACTGTTGGAATGTATGAATACAGAGAACACGCTCCTCATAAGCTGTCGGGAGGTCAGAAGCAGAGAGTTGCTATTGCGGGAATTCTGGCGATGCAGCCTGACTGTATACTTTTAGACGAGCCGACCGCAATGCTTGATCCAAAGGGAAGACGAGAGGTTTTAAAAACTGTAAAAGAGCTTAATAAGAACAAGGGCGTCACGATTGTTTTGATAACACATTATATGGACGAAGCTGCACAGGCGGACAGAGTTGTTGTTATGGATCGTGGGAAAATAGTTATGGACGATAAACCCAAAAAGATTTTTTCAAAAGTCAATGAAATAAAATCGCTGGGACTTGACGTTCCTCAGGTTACAGAGCTTGTTTATGGTCTTAATCTGGATGGGTTTGACCTTGACCGTGAAATTATCACAGAGGATGAATGTGTAGAAGCTTTATACGAAATTTTAAAATAGGGTAAACAAGGAAGAAATATTAATGGCAATAATTGAAACACAGAATTTAACATATGTGTATGGCGAGGGAACTCCGTTTAAAAAAGTCGCCGTAGATAATGTGAATTTAAAGATAGCAGAGGGCGAGCTTGTCGGTGTGATAGGTCATACGGGATCAGGTAAGTCAACGCTTATCCAGCATTTTAATGCACTTTTAAAGCCTACTGACGGAAAGATTTTCATAGACGGAGAGCAGATAAACTGGGACGACAAAAAAAGCCTTAGAGTGATTCGTTTTAAGGTAGGGCTTGTTTTTCAATACCCTGAGTATCAGCTTTTTGAGGATACTGTTTACAAGGATATTTCGTTCGGTCCTAAGAATATGGGACTGTCGGAAGAAGAGATAGACAGGCGGGTAAGGGATACTGCAAGACTTGTCGGCATTGATGAAAATATGCTCATGAAATCTCCTTTTGATTTGTCCGGAGGACAAAAAAGGCGTGTTGCTATCGCAGGGGTTATGGCAATGGAGCCAAAGGTACTTATACTGGATGAGCCTACCGCAGGACTTGATCCAAAGGGAAGGGAAACCATTCTTTCTATGATACGGGAGTATCACAAGGAAAAGAAAAATACAGTAATGCTTGTTTCTCATTCTATGGAGGACGTTGCAAAAAACGCCACAAAGATTTTAGTTATGAATAAAGGAAGGCTCTTTTGCTATGACGATACGAAATCCGTATTTGCAAGAGCAAAGGAGCTTAAAGCTATGGGCTTGTCAGTTCCTCAGATCACAAATGTTTTTAATAAGCTTAAAGAAAGAGGAATTAAGATAAGCGATGATGTATATACGGTTGAATATGCCGAAAAGCTGGTAAAAAGGCTTATGGAGATGAAAAAATGATAGAAAAATCTGAATACGATTTTGAAAACAGAATTGTTGCTCCCGAAGCGACAATAGAAGAACAAACTGATGATATTGATTATTCTTTAAGACCGAAAACCTTAAATGATTATATAGGACAGGAAAAGGTAAAGGAGAATCTTTCGGTTTTTATTGAAGCTGCCAAAAGGCGTGGAGATGCGCTTGATCACGTTTTGCTTTATGGACCTCCGGGACTTGGAAAAACAACTCTTTCGGGAATAATCGCCCATGAAATGGGAGTGAATTTCAGAGTTACAAGCGGTCCTGCGATTGAAAAGCCGGGAGATCTGGCGGCTCTTTTGACAAATTTACAGGAAGGCGATGTACTCTTTATTGATGAGATTCATCGCTTGTCACGATCAATAGAGGAGATTTTATATCCGGCTCTTGAGGATTTTGCACTTGATATTATAATCGGAAAAGGACCGAGCGCAAGAAGCATACGGCTTGATTTGAATAAATTTACACTTGTCGGCGCGACCACAAGAGCAGGTCAGCTTACTTCTCCGCTAAGGGATAGATTCGGTGTTATTCAGCGGCTGGAGCTTTATACAAAGGAGGAGCTTTGTGATATTATAATGCGTTCTGCATCAATTTTAGGTGTGGCGTGTGATAAGGACGGCGCTTTGGAGCTTGCAAAAAGAAGCAGGGGAACGCCCCGAATTGCAAACCGATTTCTGCGCCGTGTAAGGGATTTTGCCGATGTAATGGGAAACGGACGTGTCACAAAGGATATCGTAGCGATTGCTCTTGACCGAATGGAAGTAGATAATCTTGGACTTGACGCTCTTGATAAGCGGCTTTTGACGATGCTTATAAAGGGTTATAACGGAGGGCCCGTCGGACTTGAAACACTGGCAAGCGCAATAGGCGAGGAAGCGGTAACACTCGAAGACGTATGCGAACCTTATCTTATGCAGCTGGGATTTATTTCAAGAACTCCGAGGGGAAGAGTCGCAACAGATCTTGCTTACAAGCATTTGGGATTATTTAAAGAGGGACAGACTATGATTTAAGGTGTGGCTGTCACCAAAAGTAAAAAGAGTATGAAAGGCAAAAATGTATGATAAAAGATATAACGATAGGACAGTTTTTTCCGGGGAAGAGCATTGTTCATAGGCTTGACTCGAGAATAAAGCTTCTTTTGACAGTAATGTTTATTATAATGCTGTTTATGGCAGATACTTTTTTAGGGCTTTTAATAGGCGTTTTGTTTATCGGAACAGCATATATCGTTTCGTCAATACCGTTAAAGATGATTTTAAAAAGTGTAAAGCCTATTGTTCCGCTTATAGTTTTAACGGCAGTTTTAAATTTGTTTTTTATCTCCACGGGAGATGTTTTGGTGCATTGGTGGATATTTAAAATTACTACCGGAAGTCTTAAGACTGCTGTATTTATGATAATAAGAATAATAGCGCTTATAGTCGGAACATCTCTTTTAACCTATACAACGTCACCTATAGCTTTGACGGACGCTATTGAGAGAATACTTTCTCCGCTGAAAAAAATAAAGCTTCCTGTTCATGAAGTAGCTATGATGATGACGATTGCTTTAAGATTTATTCCTACTCTTGTTGAGGAAACTGATAAAATCACAATGGCTCAAAAAGCGAGGGGGGCGGACATGGAGTCAGGCTCGCTTTTAAAAAGAGCTAAAGCGCTTATTCCTATATTGATTCCTCTTTTCGTTTCTGCTTTCAGAAGAGCAGAGGAGCTTGCAATGGCAATGGAATGCCGCTGTTATCACGGCGGAGAGGGAAGAACAAGACTTAAGCAGCTCCATTTCGCCATGAGGGATTTGTATGCGGTTATAATATCAGCGATTCCTATAGTTCTTATAATTATTGTTGACAGGGTGAATATTTTTTGATGAGAAATTTTAAGGTTAAGATGGCATATGACGGATCTTGTTATCATGGTTTTCAGCGCCAGGACAATGCTATTACAGTTCAGGAAAAGGTCGAAGACGCATTATTTACTCTTTTGGGCGAAAAAATAACTATTGACGGATGTTCAAGAACCGATACGGGAGTTCATGCAAGAGAGTTTTATTTTTCGTTTAAGTCCGAAAGTCCCATAACCTTAAGAGGAATAGTTTTCGGACTGAATCCAAAGCTTCCGCCTGATATATCTATTCTTTCAGCAGAGGAAGCGCCAATGGATTTTCATGCAAGATTTGACTCAAAAGGCAAGGAATACGAATACATAGTTCATAACAGCGAGATTAAAAATCCTTTTTATAAAAACACAGCGCTTAAATATTGGGTTCCTATAGACGAAAAAAAGCTTGATACTGCGGCTAAGGATTTTATCGGCGAGCATGATTTTAAAAGCTTTTGTTCCACAGCCTGTGACAAGCAGATAACTGTTAGAACTATTTATGATGCAAGAGTTATAAGAGATGGAGACCTCGTCAAATTTTATATTTCGGGAAACGGATTCCTCTATAATATGGTAAGAATAATGGTAGGAACTCTTCTTTTTATAAACGAGGGTAAAATTCCAACAAATGGTATATCTGAAATTATAAAGGCAAAGGATAGAACAAAAGCCGGGAAAACCGTAGCCCCGCAAGGGCTGTATCTTAACAGGGTTTTTTACTGATAATGAAAAGAAAGGACACAAAATGGCAAAAGCAAAAGCGTTTCAAACTGATATCAGGCGTGAGCGGAAAAAGAAAAAGATAAAAAGATTTCTGCGCCGATTTTCTATAGTGCTGCTTGTGCTGGCGGCAGCGTTTGCGATTTATCTCACCAGAAATACATGGATTCCTTGGTTTGATGGGATACTTGAAAAGGCTCAGACAATGACTGTCAACGACGGCGAGCTTCAGCAGGGAAATTTTCCTATTTCAACAAGCGATACTGTAAGTAACACTGATCTTGTAAAATTCGGTGATGAATTTATACTTGCTACAGATACGCATATTCATTTTTATAAATCAAACGGAACTAAAAAAAGCTCTATTCAGCATACCTTTTCCGATTACGAAATAAAAACCGGCGATGGAAGGATTTTGGTATACGGAAGAGGCGCAAATAAATTAAGCGTAATGAGCGACAAGGAGGTTTTGTTTGAGCGTGAGCTGGAAGGCGATATCCATTTTGCACAGATGTCATCAGACAATTCTTTTGCTGTTGTAACGTCCTCAGAGGGATTCCCTTCATATCTGACTGTTTTCGATAAGGACGGTGAGGTTATATATAAGTTCGCAAATGGCTTAAGAATAAATGCAGTTGACTTTAAATCAAACGGGCTTGGGTGCTTTGTTTCAGCGTTTGAAATGAGAAACGGAGATATGGTCACAAATATTTACTCGCTTGATTTTGATTCAAATGATGTTTTGTTTAAAAGTGAAGGTATAAAAAATACTGCTGTAATAAAAGCGGTTAAGCTTTCCGACGGGGATATTGCGGCTGTATGTGATGACAGGATCATAAGACTTGACAAGAATGGTAAAATAAAAGGTGAAACGGAATATAAAGGCGATCTTATAGATTTTGATGCTAGCTCAGATATTGTTTCTGTTGCAGTAAAAAGTATCACAGACTTATCAAAATCAACACTTATAATAGTTCGAAGCGATAATGATACGTTGGAAATAGAATTTGATGAAAAGATAAAATCTGTTAATTGCGATACGAGAAACACTTATGTGCTTACAAATCAGTCGCTTGATTTATTCTCTATATCGGGGAAACAGATAGCTACGGCAAATGTAAGCAATGATTATGTTGATTTTGTTTTTATTGACGATGAGGTTTTATTCTTAGGTTATAGGGAAATTAATAAGATAGATTACAGCTATTAGTTTGTCGGGAGGAAAAATGGCTCTTATTTATGATTTGTTGGTAGTTTTAATACTTGTTGTGTTTTTTTCAATAGGCGTGAGAAAGGGCTTTATTAAAAGCATACTTTCTCTTGTTTGCTTTGTGTTATCAGTAGTGGTTTCTCTGTTTGCCGCAGAGAGGCTTGCACAGCCTATTTATGAAATGTGCTTTAAGGAAAAGGTTACGTCATTTATTGAGGAAAACATTGATAAGGTAGATGTTTCCGGAGTGGTGAATTCTTATTTTTTAGACGACCTTGGTATTGAAGCTGATGAAAAAACGATAAGAAGTATTATAGGTACTCAGGGTGACATTTCACAAAACATTAAGCTTTATGCTGAGAGAAACGGAGTTACTGTAGACAAAGAATATATTGATAAAAGGATCAACAGCTTTTTAAAATCAAAAGAGTTGGAGAGTGCAATAAAAACAGCTCTTCCGTCGCAGTTGGCGTCTGCTGTATTTTCAGCGGCTGAAAGCTCATCGGAGGTCATAGCGGATATTTTGCAGGCTTGTGTCAATCCGGACAAAAGTGTTGCAGCCAGGGCTATAGAGGACGCATTTGTAAACGATGCAATAATTTTGCTGGTAAAATATGCTTTGTTTCTAATCTTTTTTGCAATTATAAGATTTTTGCTGAAGCTGATTGTTGCAGCAACAGGAATCATAAACAAAATTCCTGTTGCAGGAAAAGTGAACAGGATTCTCGGCGGAGCATTCGGAATTCTTAAAGGCGGAGTGTTTATCTTGATTTTGGCTATGACAATTGAGGTTACAGTTTCCTTTATGGGTTCAAGGTATTCGCTTTTTTCTGAATCGACGATAGATAATTCTTTGATATTTAAGTATTTTTATAATATGGTGAGATAGAAAAACATGAAAGGATAGTGATGCAGAATGATGATGTGTACAAGATGCCAAAAACGACCTGCCGTTGTGTTTATTACATCTATGAATGGGCAAGAAAAGAAAAATGAAGGTCTTTGCCTTGTTTGTGCAAAGGAGCTTGGCATCTCTCAGGTTGATGATTATATGAAGTCTATGGGCATAACAGACGATGATCTTGAAATGCTTTCAGATCAGCTTATGGACATAACTGACGGAGATGATTTTGAACCGGGCGGAAGTCCGACGATGCCGAATTTTCTTTCCAATATGTTAGGACAGTTTGGAAATTTTCAAAAAGATAAAGAGGACAAATCGGCTGTTGCAGACGAAACTGAAAATCCTGAAAACACAAAGAAAAAAGGACTTTTTAACAGAGACAAAAAAAGCAAACCGAAAAAGCTTAAGTTTTTATCTAACTATGCGACAAACCTTACCGAACGGGCAAGGGATGGAAAGCTTGATAACATCGTTGGACGTGACAAGGAAATCGCAAGGGTAATACAGATACTTTCAAG
>USCU01000036.1 GCA_900553335.1 uncultured Ruminococcus sp.
TCATCTCTTTCTCCTCAAAAACAAATTAAAATAAGCCTGCCGCTTATAAAGTGACAGGCCTAAAATTTTGCGAATTACTTAGCAATTGCATCCTTAAGAGCTTTTCCAGCTTTAAAAGCAGGAACCTTCTTAGCAGGAACAGTGATCTTTTCCTTAGTTTTAGGATTGATAGCAACTTTTTCTGCTCTGTCTCTTACTTCAAATGTTCCGAATCCAACAAGAGAAATTTTCTCTCCGTTTTTAAGTGATTCTGTGATAGTGTCGATAACAGCTGAAAGAGCCTTCTCAGCTTCCTTTTTTGATGCGTAGTCGCCGTTAGCTGCAATAGCAGCAATTAACTCTGATTTTGTCATAAAAAAACCTCCTAAAAAAATAAACGTCTTAACTGTTTATGATACAGTTTAATCTATGCTAAGGGTATATAGATTTTTCCCCTTAAGCTCATTATTATTCTCTGCTGACACGAAATTCTTAATAAAGCGATCGTTAAATCCTTGTAAAGCGTCCTCAGGCTTTATTCCTTTGAGTCTTGCAAGATTTGCTGCATAAAACAAAATTTCGCCTATAGCGTTTTCCTCAGCGTTTGAGAGGTCTTTACAAGCGTTTGAAACAGCTTCAATGCAAATCTCCTCGCTTTCTGCGACTGATGCACGGGAAGCACGTTTTCCAAGCTTTTCAGCTCTCATCAAAGCAGGGAAAACCTTTGGAACAGCTTTAAGCGTATCGCCATAAGTTTTTTGCTCCTTTGTTTTTTTCTTTATCTGATCCCAGTTCTTCAACACTTCATCAGCGTCATCTACCTTAATATCACCGAACACATGAGGATGTCTTATGATTAGCTTCTGGCAAATATCGTTCACAACATCAAAAAAGTCAAACCCGCCGTTCTCCTCTTCAATTCTGGAATGAAACACTACCTGAAGAAGAAGATCTCCAAGCTCTTCTTTTAGCATATCTTCGCGTTTTAAAACAATGGCTTCATATGCTTCGTAAGCCTCTTCGATTATGTCAGATTTAATTGAAGAATGAGTTTGGACAGCGTCCCAAGGGCAACCGTCTTTGCTTCTGAGTATTTGCATGATCTTGAGCAGATCGTCCAACGAATACCTGTCTTTAAACTGAAAATCTACCATAATAAAAGCTCCATATAACAATTTGTAAAAACCTTTGTTATTATAACAGTTGATCAAACTTTTTTCAAGCGTTATTGGACAAAAACATTAATTTGAAGTTCTTTTTTGTCATTTTAAATAATATTGCAACGCTGAAAATGTATATTATGACAGAAATAGTTATACAAGCTAAGAAAGCTGTGGTGGCTCCCACATAGCCTTTTAAGAAATTGTTTGTTATAATTGCGCCCATAATGCAGTTAGCAGAGGCGTAAAGAGGCTTTATAAAATTCTCAAAGAAACAGATTTTGCATTTTATAGATTTAAAGTAATATGCAGTAGATGCAGCCGCTGTAATTATATAAAATACTACTGTAGAGATTGCTGCACCTGTGATTGAAAGCGAGGGGACAGCGATTAAAACAAAGTTTAAAACCGTTTTTACAATGACAGCAGACATCAAAATATAAATAGGAACTTTTTCTTTTCCAATGCTTTGAAGAAGCGAAAAAGATGTGACGGTAAGTGATATAAACAAAACGCCTATCCCCAAAACCGATAATGCTTCATATGAAGCCTCAATCTCAGCAGTTCTTCCGGAAAACAGTGTAGTAAGGATTTCCTTTGGGAAAAATGCTATGCCAAGACCTGAAGGAATGGCTATCAGGTTTGTAATGAACACTGCATTTTGCGATTGTCTGCAAACATTTTTTAAATCGTTCTTTGCAAAGTGATGAGAAATATTTGGCAACGCGGATTTTCCAAGCATTGAGGCAAGCGACGGAACGAGTGAAAAAACTGTCAGCGCAAGTCCTGTGAAAGAGCCGTATAAGAATGCCGGAATGTTTTGGGCAGAAATCTCTTCGCATCCTTTTAAGTAGATAATGGAGTTTGGGTTTTCCTCAATAGTGTGTTTTATGATCGGTTGAATGGTGAGCATATCAACAATTGAAACGATTGTTGTTATCAAACAGCTTAGAGCCATCGGGATTGCAAGGGCAATCAAAAAGCTTATTATTTTTCTTCTTTTATCAGTTATAGGATCTTTTGTTAAAAGACCTTTTTCTAATTTATAGGCTTTGCGTTTCGATATGAAAATCAAATAAAGTGTTGATATTGCAGTTGAGATTGTTACTCCGAGAAGCGATGCGGCAGATATATAAGGAAGAGCCGCCTTTAGTGCTTCATCCTGACTGTTACAGACAATGCCGAAAACAGTTGATGTGCTTTGGAACTCGGAGTTTGCGAGAAATAGTGCATAATATGCTCCTCCTATACCAAAGATTACTTTCAAAATGGATTCAATTATCTCGGAAATACAAGTAGGCAGCATATTTCTTCCGCCCTCAAAAAAGCCTCTTTGTACAGATATGATGCTTGAGAAGAATATACTCGGCGAGATTGCGGCTACAGATAAAAATGCAGATTTAGAGTGTAAAACAAAGGTGCATATAATATAGCCTATAAAAAGTGAAACAGCAGTAAATAAGATTCCCGAAAGTGTAAAGAACAGCATAGCACAGCGCTTTATTTTAACAGCGTTAGCATATCTTTTAAAGCTTAGATTTTCTGATATAATTTTAGAAAGTGCAGTAGTTATTCCCGTTACGGAAATTGCAAACACAGGCATAAAAATGGAATAAGCTGATGAGTAATAGCTCATTCCCTCGCCGCCCAGAATATTTGTGAGAGGTATTTTATAAATAAGACCTAAAATTTTAGTTATGAGCATTGAGGTCATTAGTATTGCAGACCCCAGCAAAAAACCTTGTTTTTTCATACGACCTCCGTTTTAAAAAAATAAATTTACAGCTATAGAGCTGACTATGATGCTTGTGGCGTCAGCTAGCAAACAGGCGGCTATTATTTTGCCGTCCGGCTTGATTTTTGCAGCTGAAAAGTATACCGCAATTGTGTAAAATGTAGTTTCTGTCGAACCCATCATAATGCTCGCAGTCCGTCCGACACCTGAATCAGGACCGAAATCCTTTATTACAGAATCAAATATTGCAAGCGCTCCGGAACCTGAAAAAGGACGCATTATTCCGAGAGGAAGACACTCTTTTTTTATTCCCAAAAGATTTGAAACAGGTGAGAGAAGTTCGGTTATAAATTCGAGTGCCCCTGAGCTTTTGAGCATTGAGATAAGTGCTATTAAAAGTATTAAAGAGGGAAGGATATCAAATGCAACTTTTATATTTTCCTTTGCACCCTCTAAAAAAACTGAGAATAAATCTATTCTTTTAAACAAACCGTATGCGCATATAAGCAAAAAGCAAACGGGCAAAATGAAATCAGTTACATTCATGGCGATTTCTCTTAATGTAAAAAATATTTATAAACATTATTCCAACGATGAGCGATATAAGTGAAGTGAAGATTACAGGAAGTATGATCTCCATAGGGTTTTCGCTTCCGTATTTGGCTCTTATAGCGGCTATAGTAGTTGGAACAATTTGTATTGATGCTGTATTAAATATTGTCAGAAGCGCAATATTTTTTGTAGCGGTATCTTTTTTACACTCTTCTTTTTTTAGTTCTTTCATAGCCTCTATTCCAAGCGGAGTAGCCGCATTTCCGAGTCCTAATATATTAGCCGTAATGTTAAGAGTTATCGCAGAAAAGGCAGAAGAGGTTTTATTTATTCCTTTAAAGATAAGTCCTAGAATGGGAGAAAGTAACGATGATATCTTATCCGTAAGTCCTGATTTTTTTGCGATATTCATAATTCCGCCCCAAAATGCCATTATTCCGAGGAGGGACAAAAAAAGTGATACGGCATCTTCACAAGAGGTAACAATTGATGATGACAAGTCTGATATCTTGCCGGTAAATACAGCACAAAGCAAGGATATAGCTGAAAAAATAACTATTAAGAATTTGATAAAAACCACCGCCTTTATCAAAAGTATATTAAAAAACAAAAATAGTAGAACAAAAAAAGCGACTGCAAAAATGCAGCCGCTCAAATCTGTAAAAGAAGTGAACTCTTATAATATTGTCGCGTAGGCGGACATGCGCCGACGCAGCGACACCTTGAGAGAAAATCGGCGGTGCGAGCCGATTTTCGATGAAAAGGGGTTTCCTAGGGGAAAAACGCAGAGCAAGACGGGCGAAGCTGTCGAAGCGAGTGTGTTTGTCCCCTGGGGAGCATTGTCGGCTCTGCCGACACGCTCAAGCGACTGCAAAAAATGCAGCCGCTCAAAGTTATGAATCTACTTAAATAAATTGTAATACTCTTCTTCGGATTTTAAAATAGTTATCTTATCCATGTATTCGTTTGTTTCGCATCCGTTTATTTTTGTTTTAGGATTAAAAAGCCAAAACATAAATTGTTCGTTATTGCTCGGTTTTGAATATATGCTTCTTATGCAGATAGGGGAGTCCGGAAAGCTTTTGTCCAAATATTTTTCATAAATGTCCTCGTCAGCCATTATTATCGGCTGTAAACCGTACTTTTTATATATTGCATCAATAAATTCCCGAAGCTCCTTAACGACCTCATCCTTTTGAGGCGGTACTGCAACATATTTGCTATAAAGCCTTATCTGCACGACAGGAGGGAGCTGTCTGTCATTCTTATCCCCCACAACATTTATAAAAGCTTCAGCCTGATCTTTGCCGTTTGACGTAAATGTAAAGTCATGAAGGGGAGCAGCTTCAATTCCTGCCGATAAAGCGCCGTCAAAATTTTCTGTAAAATTCTTATCCGAAAGGCTTTCTCCCTCCGTTGCTCTTATAAAAGCAAAGTCTATGTTTTGAAGCGAAACCGAATCCCAAGAAATTTTCCCCTGCTTTGAGCTTACATTAATTCCCATGATTTTGTATTCTTTTTTCATAGGATTCACGAACCAGATTTTACCGAAAAACAGAAGAAGAATAATATCTGTGATTACAAAAATCAATGATACAAATATACACCAAAAAGCAAGTTTTTTCATTCGCTTTTTAGGCTTTAGTTTAGTTACATCTTCTCTATCCTCTATGATCTCAAAGCTATGAGTGACATTATTATTTCTCATGATTTAATCCTTAAGACTGATATGTAGCTTCTACGATCAGTCTATAAAATCTTTAACCTTGTTGGAACGGTTCGGATGTCTTAGCTTTCTTAACGCTTTTGCTTCGATCTGTCTTATACGCTCTCGTGTAACGTTAAAGGTTTGTCCAACCTCTTCGAGTGTTCTCGAACGTCCGTCAACAAGTCCGAAGCGAAGCCTCAAAACCTTTTCTTCTCTGTCTGTAAGAGTTGACAAAACCTGATCAATCTGTTCTTTTAGAAGAACTAAAGACGCAGCTTCCGCAGGTGCAGGAGCATCCTCATCAGGAATGAAGTCGCCCAAATGAGAATCCTCCTCCTCTCCGATAGGAGTTTCAAGAGAAACGGGATCCTGAGCTATTCTCATTATTTCTCTTACTCGATCAACAGGCATATTAAGCTCTTTTGCAATTTCTTCAGGGCTTGGATCGTGACCGTTTTGATGAAGAAGCTGTGAAGAAACCTTTTTTACCTTTGTTATAGTTTCGACCATATGAACAGGAATTCTTATCGTTCTTGCTTGATCGGCAATAGCTCTTGTAATGGCTTGTCTTATCCACCATGTGGCATAGGTTGAAAACTTAAAGCCCTTTGTATAATCGAATTTTTCCACTGCCTTTATAAGACCTAAGTTGCCCTCTTGAATAAGATCCAAAAAGCTCATTCCTCTGCCCACATATCTTTTTGCAATTGATACAACAAGTCTTAAGTTAGCTTCCGCAAGACGCTTTTTTGCTTCGCTTGACTGTTTTTCATTTCCGTTTTCCATTTGCTCTGCGAGCTGAATTTCTTCTTCAGCCGTAAGCAAAGGAACCCTTCCGATTTCTTTTAAGTAAATCTTAACGGGATCGTCAATGGAAATTCCTTCGGTTGAAATGGAAATATCAACGCTGTCATCAACCGCATCGTCGTCCGGAGTAGCAAGCACAAGTGCGTCTTCCGGATTGATGTCGTCTATGATCTCAATGTTGCCGGCAGAGCATGCGTCATAAAACGAATCCATCTGCTCAACATCGTAATCAAGCTTTTCCAAAACATCGGTAATTTCTTTTGTAGTCAGCTTTCCGGTTGCCTTTCCGTGTTCTAAAAGACTGTCAAGCATCGCTTTCTTTTCATTATTCATATTTTACTCTCCTCAAAAATTAATATCCTTTATTTAAGCTGTTCATATATCGAAGCAGCTCTTCGTCATTTGAAACGTCCATATTTTCGTCATTTATATGTGTGTTTTTAATAACGTTAATATAATCCATCGCTGTAGCGTTATCAACAGCCATTTTTCGTCCTTCGGTAATTATCTTTGATATTTTACCCATTTCATCTGCGGAAAATTCGCTTCCCAAAGAAAATGTCGAAAAATCGCTTCCCGAAAGAATCTTAGAAGCTATTGACGAAAAAATTCGCCTGTTCAGTTCCGTTACAAACTCGTCCTCATCTATCAAAGAGCATACCTCTGCGCATTTGTCGGGATTTGAATAAATATATGATATAAGGCCCTCTTCAGCCTTTGCTGCTTTAGGATATTTTGCAGCTAGGGGATTAAGCTCATCTTTTCTTGTGACAGTCGAATTGACTTGATTTCTCCATTGCCTTTTTCTGTCGGTATAGAGTTTCTTTTTTAACCGCTGATTTATGACGTTTTTAATCTCGTCTTTTGAAACTCCTGTTTCAAGAGATACTCCCTCGATATAAACCTCTCGCTCGACCGAATCCGAAATTTTCTCTAATACTTCATAGCAGTTTTTCAGATAATCAACTTTGTCCAGAGGATTTTTTAAGTCAAGTCCTGCTTTTGCCTTTGAAAGCTCGTAAAGAATTGCACCTTGTGATTTATCAATAAGTTTTTGAAATTTAGCGCTTCCGAATTTATTTATATATTCGTCAGGGTCTTTTGCTCCATCCATTTTAATTATCTTTGACTTGATTCCGACTTCTGAAAGAATGTTTATTGCTTTGTTGCTTGCCTTTTGTCCTGCCTCGTCAGAATCGTAGCATATCACTACCTCGTCGCAGTATTGAAGCATTATTCTCGCATGATCTGCAGTAATTGCTGTCCCGCAGGTAGCTACCGCGTTGTCAAAGCCTGCCTGATGAAGGGATATAACGTCTAAATTTCCTTCACATAAAAGCAGCTGTTTTTTCTTAATACTGCTTTCCTTTGCAAAATTAAGAGAAAAGAGAGTTTTGTTTTTTTTGAAAATTTGAGTTTCCTTTGAGTTTAAATATTTTCTGGAATCTGTTTCATCAAGTCGCCTGCCTCCGAAAGCTATTACATTTCCCCGAAGGTCAAAAAACGGAAACATAACCCTGTTTTTAAAAAAGTCGTATGTTCGCCCCTGTGCGCTTTTCCCAAGCAGTGACGCCTCGACAAGTTCATTCTCGTAAAATCCCAAGGAAAGCATATGATCTTTTAATGCCGACCATTTGTCAAGTGCAACTCCGAGTCCGAATTTTTTTATTGTTTCGAGCCGAAGCCCACGCTCAAGCAAATATGAAAGGCCCTTTTTTCCTTCCGGAGTTTTCAGATTGCCGTAAAAGAATCGAGCTGCCTGTTTGTTCATTTCGTAAAGACGCTTTTTCTTAAGGTCACTGCCGCTTCCGAATCGTTCATCCTCAGGCATAGGTATGCCGCTTTTTTCAGCGAGAAATTTTATCGCTTCAAAGTAGTCGAGATTTTCGATTTTCATTACAAATGTCACAACATCTCCGCCTGCACCGCATCCGAAGCAATAAAAGCTGTCCGTTTCAGGATAAATTGTACATGAGGGGGTGCGCTCAGAATGAAAAGGGCATAGGCATTTTAAAGATGAGCCGGCTCTTTTTAATGAAACATAGTTTCCCATTACGTCTTCAATTTTATTTGCATATTTAAGCCTGTCTATAAAATCCTGCGAAAAAGCCAATGCCGCACCTCCTTCAAATACAGTATTATGGTTATTTAATCGTTATATTTGCTATTGCTGTGTTGTTTGTTTCTTGATATTATAAGACATAGTAGCGTCTTCTCTGTAATACTTTTCGTCTTCTTTTGGAACTTTAGCAAAGTTAAGTTTAACATCTTGCTGATCATCGTTGGACGGAGAAAACAAAGGTCCGTCCAGAGTTAAAATTCCATCGTCCTTATTGTATTTACAAGATATTTCAATTTTCTGACTCTGGTCCGCATTTGTTAAAACGAGCTTTTCTTTGTTCTCGTCATGCTCATAATATCCGCCGGCGGTAATGACTAAGCTTTGACGCAAGCTTTGATAAAATAAAAAAGTTCCGTCCTCTTTGAATTTATATGCGATAATCTGTCCCTCGGTATCTGAAGATTTAAGAACTGCTTCCCAGATTCCTCCAGCAAGGAAAGTGTTTGCTTTTTCTTCCTCCTTACACGCAGCAAAGCAGGAGCATATTACTAAAAATGATAATAAAAACGCTGTTATTTTTTTCATGCTTATTCTCCTTTATTTGGAGCTGACAATTCCGTTCCAACCCTTTGGAATAAACAGCTCTTCAAATGTATTTATCGCAAAGGAATCGGTCATACCTGCAATATAATCGCACACGGCAGTTTCGATTCCAAACTTATCTGATAAGTTTCTGAATTCTTGTGGAAGCCTGTCAATATCCGAAATATAATACTCATAAAGCTTTCCGACAAGATCTTTTACTTTCTTCTCCTCTGATTTGCAAACAGGATTAGTATAAACATAATCAAACATATATTTATGAAGCTTGTCGTGAGCGCTTTTTACGTCCTGTC
>USCU01000037.1 GCA_900553335.1 uncultured Ruminococcus sp.
GTCATAAACATCAGCCAAAGCAGTATATGTGATTATAGCTCCGCCGTTTTCACCGATTACGCAAACCTGTTTCAGCTTCGCCTTAGTTTCAGATACTGTTGAAGAAAGAACAACCACACTTGCATCATAATCGCCTATCTTAGTAGTTTCTGCACTTTCAACTTTATAATCTTCCATTGCTTCATACTGAGTTTTTAAAGTTTCAAGGCTTTCGTCACTTGACATTCCTGCAAACTGATCAGAGAACATGATTGAAATGTTTGAAGCTGCTTCTAAAGCGTCATCACTCTTTTTCTGCATGAAAACGATAGTGTCAGAACCAGTTGTCATATCCCAATCGTCACCAACATCAACGCTGTAATTAGAGCTTTCGAGAACTCCATCCTTGATATTAACATTGCTTTCCTGTGGTTCGGTTGTATCCACTTCATAAGATGCGTCAGTTGTTTCTTCGCTTGTATCCTCTTGCTTTGATTCAGTTGTAGTTGTGCTGTCACTATTATTTGATGCTTTGTCATCCTTGTCACCGCAAGCTGAAAATGCAAATACGATAACCAAACAAGATACGAGTGCAATAATTTTTTTAATCATAATTTTTTCCTCCTATATTATATTAAATAAACTACAAATTAATGATGGAACAATCTTATTCCTGTAAATGTCATTGCCATATTATATTTATTGCAAGTGTCAATTACATTGTCATCTCTTATAGATCCACCCGGCTCGGCAATATATTTTACTCCGCTCTTTTTAGCTCTCTCGATATTATCTCCGAATGGGAAGAATGCGTCTGAACCGAGGCAAACGTCTGTGTTCTTTTCAAGCCAAGCCTTCTTTTCCTCACGGGTAAATACTTCAGGCTTTGTCTTGAAGATTCTCTGCCACTCGCCCTCTCTTAAAACGTCCTCATATTCATCGGAAATATAAACATCTATTGCGTTATCTCTGTCAGGACGTCTTATCCCGTCTACAAAATCCAGATCCAAAACCTTAGGTGATTGTCTAAGCCACCAGTTATCAGCCTTATTTCCTGCAAGACGTGTGCAATGAATTCTAGACTGCTGTCCTGCACCGATTCCTATAGCCTGACCGTCCTTAACATAACAAACACTATTTGACTGAGTGTATTTGAGAGTTATAAGAGAAATGATAAGATCCTCCATCTTATCCTTAGGAATATCCTTGTTCTCAGTTACGATGTTAGATAAGATCATATCATCATTAATATCAAGCTCATTTCTTCCCTGTTCAAATGTAATTCCGTAGACATCCTTTGTTTCAATAGGATCAGGAACATAGCTTTCATCTATTTTGATGATGTTGTATGTGCCCTTTCTCTTACTCTTTAAGATCTCTAGCGCCTCATCGCTGTATCCAGGAGCAATAACACCGTCTGAAACTTCTCTTTGAATCATTTTTGCAGTTACAACATCGCACTCATCGGAAAGCGCAATAAAATCTCCGTATGACGACATTCTGTCAGCACCTCTTGCTCTTGCATATGCACAAGCCAAAGGAGATAACTCACCAAGATCATCCACCCAGTAGATTTTTTTTAGAGTATCAGACAGCGGTCTGCCTATTGCTGCTCCGGCAGGAGAAACGTGCTTGAATGATGTTGCCGCACACATTCCCGTTGCTTTCTTAAGCTCCTTGACAAGCTGCCATCCGTTAAATGCATCGAGAAGATTTATATAACCCGGCTTGCCGTTTAAAACTTCGATAGGAAGCTCGCTTCCGTTTTTCATAAATACTCTCGATGGCTTTTGGTTAGGATTGCAGCCATACTTTAAAAGCATTTCGTTTGCCATTTGAATTCCCTCCGTTTATTTATTTTTATTGACTATTTTAGTGTCAGTCTTTCCTGTTTCAATATCAATATACCTCACAAAAAGCGAAACCTTATTGTCATAATTCAAGCTTTCCCAAAGGCCCTCTGTAAACTCGTTTATGTCGTTTGGAATGACTACTTTTTTAGGTTCTCCCTCAAAGCTCGGAAGCGGATTTCCGTCACCCATATAAGTATGAATGAAATGTCCGATTCCGTCAAGGGGATTTGTGTAGGTATATGTAAATCTCTCACAGCAGTCAGGATTTCCGTCTGCCGACTTAAGAATGCTTAACGCATAGTTGTATGCACCGTTTTCAATGTGCATAATTCCTGAAATTCTAGGTGTGTAATTCGGAGCATCATCCTCATACTCACGGGTTCTTAACGACTGTTCAAACGTCTGCTGCTTATCCATAAGCTCATAAATCGTATCTGTCTGATCACCGTTCGTAACTATGGTCTTGTTTCCCAAAACTCTTACAGGCGAATAGATTATAAGATGCGGATCGGTAAGAAGCGATGGATCAAATGCTTCGGTTTTAATTCCATCTTCAGTTTCAGTAAAAACTCTGTTTCTTGAGTTTTGGGATCTTCCCATGATAAAATACGCCGTAACTGCACTTTTACCGTCCTCTGATTTACCGATTACTATACCTCTTCCGGGGTATGAATTTGTCTTAAGCTCTTCATAAATGTCGATTGTCTTCATATTGTCCTCCAATTTCACTAATTCGTAATTCATAATGCGTAATTCGTAATTGAATCAAATTTTCATATATTTCACAGCAGCTGCCTACGCTTATTAATTCTGCACTCGTTATCTGTATATAGCCATGAAAAGTTTATATCAATAATTACGAATTAAGAATTACGCATTAACATATGCTTTTCCGTCCTTAACTGTAATTTTGTCCTCGCAAAACAGTGACACTGCTTTAGGCAAAATTTTCCATTCAGCTTCTTCCATAACTCTTTTCTGAAGGGCTTCGGGTGTGTCGTCCGCTAAAACCTCAACTGCTTTCTGAAGAATAATAGGTCCGCCGTCGCACTCAGCCGTTACGAAGTGAACGGTTGCTCCGGTGAGCTTAACTCCCTTTTTGAGCGCTTCCTCATGCACATGAAGTCCGTAAAACCCCTTTCCGCAAAACGATGGAATAAGAGCCGGATGAACATTCATCATTTTATAAGGATAAGCATCGCAAACAACCCTGTCGAGTATCGTCATAAAGCCTGCATAAACAATCAAGTCTGCCTTATACTCCTCTAAAACTCTCAGCAAAGCTTCGGAATAAGCACGGTTATCGGAAAAATGCTTTCTTGGCAAAACGCTTGTTTTAATTCCTGCTTTTTGCGCTCTTTCAAGGGCATAAGCGCCTTCTTTTGAAGAAATAACGCCGACTATTTTACCGTTTTTTATATGTCCGCTTTTTTCAGCGTCAATAATCGCCTGAAGATTTGTTCCGCCACCCGAAACAAGTACAACTATGTTTTTCATAAATTTACTTCTCCTGCAAAAATCAGCAAATGATTACTCCTTCATCGCTTTCAACCAGCTCTCCGAGAACATATGCGTCCTCTCCTGCTGCCTTAATAGCTGCTACTGCCTTATCAGCGTCAGCCTTATCCACAACAACGGTCATTCCGACGCCCATATTAAAGGTATTAAACATATCTCTTTCCGGAATTTTTCCTACCTCTTGGGTAACCTTGAAAATAGGTAAAACGTCAACTGAGTTTCTCTCGATTTTTGCACTCAAGCCGTTTGGCAGGCTTCTTGGAATGTTTTCATAAAATCCGCCGCCTGTGATATGCGAGATAGCCTTTACCGTAACCTTGTCAAGAAGATTCATGATCGCTTTAACATAAATCTTAGTAGGAGTCAGAAGTGTATTTCCAAGCGTTGTTCCAAGCTCCGAATAATGTCTTGCAAGATTTGACTCGGTTACTGAAAACACTTTTCTTACTAACGAAAATCCATTTGAATGAACTCCGCTGGATTTTATTGCGATCATAACATCGCCTGCCTTCTGAGTGTCAGGCTTTAATATTTTATCCTTGTCAACTACTCCTACAGAAAAACCTGCAAGATCGTATTCGTCCTCAGGATAAAATCCCGGCATTTCTGCTGTTTCTCCTCCGATCAAAGCGCATTCCGCCTGAACACAGCCCTCAGCTACTCCGGATACTATCTTTGCAACCTTTTCAGGATAGTTTTTGCCGACTGCTATATAATCGAGGAAAAACTGTGGCTTTGCGCCGCAGCAGATTATATCGTTTACGCACATTGCAACACAGTCGATTCCGACTGTATCGTGCTTGTTCATTAAAAATGCGATTTTAAGCTTTGTTCCTACTCCGTCCGTTCCCGAAACCAAGACAGGCTTGTTTATTCCTGTCATATCAAGCTCAAAAAGCCCGCCGAAGCCGCCTATTCCGCTGAGAACTCCCTTAGTCATCGTTCTTGCTACATATTCCTTCATAAGCTCAACCGATTTGTAACCTGCGGTTACGTCAACTCCGGCTTCTTTGTAGCTTTGTGAAAAACTCTTCATCATTATCTCTCCTTACTGAATTAATCTATATCAAATTTCATTTGCCGTTCGGTTTCAATTTTATACTCAAATTTATCCTTTGGCATTTCCTTTGGTGCAGCTATCGGGTATTCGCCGGTAAAACAGCCTGTACAGAATCCACAATGAGAAATACCTGCAAGCTTTTTTACATTTTCAATGCTCAAATACTCTAAACTATCCGCCCCGATGCTTTCGCATATCTCATCAATGCTCATACGGCAAGCAATAAGATTGTCCTTTGAATCAATATCAATTCCGAAATAACAAGGCGATACAAACGGCGGAGAAGAAATTCTCACATGGACCTCTTTTGCACCTGCATCTCTTAAAAGCTGAACGATTTTTGCACTTGTCGTACCTCTTACGATACTGTCGTCAATCATTACAACTCTTTTGTCCTTTACTGTATTTGAAATTACATTAAGCTTTATTCTTACCGAATTTGTCCTCTCGGTCTGTGACGGCTGGATAAAAGTTCGTCCTATATACCTGTTTTTGGTAAAACCTATTCCATAAGGAATACCGCTCTCCCTGGAAAAACCAAGTGCTGCGTCAAGTCCCGAATCGGGAACTCCTATTACAACGTCAGCTTCTACAGGATGTTCTCTATATAAATACTTTCCGGCTCTAAGCCTTGCTTTATGAACGCTTGAACCCTCAATAACAGAATCCGGCCTTGCGATATACACATACTCAAACACGCATATATTTCCTTTTGAACCGCAATGAGTTTTAATTGATCTCAGTCCTGTGCTGTCGATCACTACGATCTCGCCCGGTTCTATATCTCTTATAAACTTTGCTCCTATACTATCAAAAGCACAGGTTTCGCTTGCGACCACATATCCGTCAGAGGTTTTACCTAAAGAAAGCGGACGAAACCCGTTAGGATCTCTTGCAGCAATGAGCTTTCTCGGCGACATTACAAGAATGGAATATGCGCCTTTTATTTTATACATTGCCTTTTCGACAGCACTTTCTATAGAACCGCTCGTAAGGCGCTCCTCGGTTATAGCATAGGAAATAACCTCGGTATCGTTTGTGTTATGGAAAATCATTCCCTTTAGCTCAAACTCTTCTCTAAGCTCTCTTGCGTTTACCAAATTCCCGTTGTGCGCAATGGACATAGGTCCTTTAATATGGCGGACAACAAGAGGCTGTGCGTTTGATCGATTAGGCTTTCCCGTTGTAGAATAGCGAACATGACCTATTGCGATCTGTCCCTGCCCGAGCTTTGATAATGTATCTTTGTCAAAGGCCTCATGAACAAGTCCCAAATCTTTATGGTATGTAAATACACCTCCGTCATTTACGACTATTCCGCAGCTTTCCTGCCCTCTGTGCTGAAGAGCATAAAGCCCGAAATAAGTCTGACCTGCAACATCACAGGTTTCGTTTGAAAAAACACCGAATACTCCGCATTCCTCATGTAGTGAGTCAAACATCAAAAGTTCATTCCTTTCCGTTCCAGCAATATGTACAGAGATTACATTCTTTAAGTCCAATTGCGTCAACGGTTCCCTTCAGTGACTGAAACTCAAGCGACGTAAGCTTTAGTCTTCGGCAGATTTCGTCTATAAGCTTTCGTCCGCGAATAGTGCTTGAGTCGCTGTACTCCTCAATGAATTTAACTCCCTCTTCGCCCTCAAATTCATTGATTATCTTTCTTGCGATAAGCTCAAGCTCAGAGGTACTTCTTGAAAAATTGAGATACTTGCATCCATACATGATCGGAGGACAAGCAGATCTCATATGGACCTCTTTAGCCCCGTTTTCATAAAGGAATTCTACAGTTTCTCTCATCTGAGTTCCACGAACGATACTGTCGTCAACAAACAAAAGCTTTTTGCCCTTAATAAGCTCAGTTACCGGAATAAGCTTCATCTTCGCAACCTGATTTCTTATTGTCTGGTTGGTCGGCATAAAGCTTCTCGGCCATGTAGGCGTATACTTTATAAACGGTCTTGCAAAAGGAATTCCGCTTTTGTTGGCATATCCTATCGCATGAGGCGTTCCGGAATCGGGAACTCCGCAGACATAGTCAACATCGGGAAGCCGTCCATTGTCAATATCCTGCTGAGCCATTATCTCACCGTTTTTAATTCTCATTACCTCAACATTTCTACCCTCATAAACAGCGTTTGGATAGCCGTAATACGTCCAGAGAAAAGAACATATTTTTAAATCTTCAGTTCCCTCTTTTAACACTTGAGTGCCATCTGCCGTAAGCCTTACTATCTCAAACGGCTTTAGCTCAGAATGAATTGTGTATCCAAGCTTTTCAAATGCGAACGATTCGAGCGAAACACAGTAACCGTCATCGTTTTTGCCTATAATTATCGGCAATCTTCCGAATTTATCTCTTGCAACAATAATGCTGTCTTTTGTCATAATCAAAAGTGAAAGAGTTCCTTCGATCTTCTCCTGAGCGTAAATGATCCCCTCTGTAAAATCAGACTTCTGTGCAATAAGAGCTCCTACTAAAGCTGCGTAATTAACTCGTCCGCTGCTCATAGATTCAAAGTTTGCACATCCGCTTTCCAAAAGCTCTTTAAATAAACTGTCTGCATTATTTATGATTCCTATTGTACAGATAGCATAAACTCCGAGCTTTGATGTCATAAGTATCGGCTGAGGATCTGTATCGCTTATGCTTCCGATACATATCCTTCCCTTCATTGAAGCTACATCATGCTCGAATTTTGTTCTGAAAGGCGAATTCTCGATGCTGTGCAGATTACGCTGAAATCCAAGCTCATTAGAATATGAAGTCATTCCTCCTCTTCTTGTACCTAAATGTGAATGATAATCAGTTCCAAAAAAGACGTCTGTTACTATATCTCTTTTTGAAACTGCCCCAAAAAAGCCACCCATAAATTATTTTTCTCTCCTGTCAAATTTTTAATTCCGAATTCCCAATTAACAATGTCCGTTTTCCATTATCAATTGACAATCGTAATTACGAATTAGAAAGCTCTTCCTGAAGCTTTTTTTCCTTTGCCAAAACTCCCTCTACCATAGCCTTCTTCTCATCAGCAAGCTTCTTTGAAAGCTCCTCGTCAGAAATTGAAAGCATCTGAACTGCCAAAACAGCAGCATTCTTCGCTCCGTTTACCGCTACGGTTGCAACAGGAATTCCCGAAGGCATCATTACTGTTGCCAAAAGTGCGTCAAGACCTTCAAAGGTCGATTTAATAGGAACACCGATTACAGGAAGCGTTGTATGCGCCGCAATCACACCTGCTAAGTGTGCTGCCATTCCGGCCGCGCAGATAATTACTCCGAAGCCGTTTTCTTTTGCATTTTTTGAAAACTCAGCGGCAAGGTCAGGTGTTCTATGCGCCGACATAATATGCACTTCGTATTCGACGCCGTATTTCAAAAGCTCTGAAAACGCACCCTTTACAATAGGCAGATCGCTGTCTGAACCCATTATAATAGCAACTTTTTTCATTAAAATCTCCTCCAAAAAATATTTTTTTCAAAATAAAAACTGCAACTCTTTAAAAAGCTGCAGTTATACTATTCTGTTTCTAGATTTGAGTACAAAAAGCTAAGGATACTGCCTCTATCAGCCGACATCCCAATTGAAGAAGTGTAAAAAACGAAAAAGTTTTTTATCATTACAATTCCTCCGCTAAAAATACTCTATCTGCATACTGACGCAGACAATCATTACTAATATTGTACCTCAAACGAAAGAAAATTTCAACTGTTTTTTCATAAAAAATAAAACAAAATCGCTGCTGTTTCTTGTCTATTTTGACACTGTGCGTCACATCGACATATTCTTTCTGAAAATATCATTGTTCTGTATTTTTTCCATTTCCCTGTTATACGCATGAATTTTATGACTTTGTTCAAGATACTTTTCCTGCTGAGTAGGATTCATTGCGCTGAATTCTCCGGATAAAAAAGCTTTTGAATTCAGTGCACAGTAAACCTCCGGCATTGCGGTAAACCGCCATAATTCGTTATTATTCATCTTACTTTCTCCTTAATTTTTTCAAAACGTTTTAAAATGTTTATCGCTTTCAGGATTTCATCTTTGCCTGTCATTCTTACTCCATTAAGCGAATAATCAAGTCCTAAGCTTTCCCATTTATGAACTCCCATTGTATGATACGGTATAAGCTCTATCCGCTCGATGTTGTCAAAAGCGCACAAAAACCTTCCCAATTTTAAGAGTTTATCTTCATCAAACGTATATCCCTCTAAAATAACCTGTCTAATC
>USCU01000038.1 GCA_900553335.1 uncultured Ruminococcus sp.
AATATATGGTGACATATATGAGGAGATATATTAGAAATTTATTGGGAGGTATTTGCTATGATGACGGATATTGAAATTGCACAAAATGCAAAAATGCTGAAAATTGCGGAGGTTGCAAAAAATTTAGGTGTAAGCGAAGAAGATATAGAACCTTACGGACACTATAAGGCAAAGCTTTCGGAGAGCCTTTTTAAAAAGACAGCGGATAAACCCGACGGAAAGCTCATATTAGTTACTGCAATTAACCCAACGCCTGCCGGTGAGGGAAAAACAACCATTTCCGTAGGACTTGCTGAGAGCATGGCTAAGATCGGAAAAAATGCTGTTTTGGCGTTGAGAGAACCGTCATTAGGACCTGTTTTCGGAATAAAGGGAGGAGCTGCAGGAGGCGGTTATGCTCAGGTAGTTCCTATGGAGGATATAAACCTTCACTTTACCGGAGATATGCACGCTATTACGGCGGCTAATAACCTTCTTTGTGCGCTTATTGACAATCATCTTCAGCAGGGAAATCCTCTTAGAATAGATCAGCGAAGAATCCTTTTTAAAAGATGTATGGACATGAACGATCGAGCTTTGAGATATATAAATGTCGGACTTGGCGGAAAGATAAACGGAGTTCCGAGGGAGGACGGATTTAATATAACAGTTGCAAGCGAGATCATGGCGATATTGTGTCTTGCAAGCGACCTTGACGATCTCAAAAAGCGGCTTGAAAGAATTCTTGTAGCATATGACCTTGACGGAAATCCGATATACGCTAAACAGCTAAAGGGCTGCGGAGCAATGACTGCGCTTTTAAAAGATGCGCTTAAGCCGAATCTTGTTCAGACGCTTGAAAATACACCTGCTATTATGCACGGCGGACCTTTCGCAAATATTGCTCATGGCTGCAATTCGGTAAGAGCAACAAAGCTTGCACTTAAGCTTGGAGATTACTGCATTACAGAGGCCGGCTTCGGAGCAGACCTCGGTGCAGAAAAGTTTTTAGACATTAAGTGCCGCTTTGCAGGTCTTTCTCCTGACTGCGTTGTGCTTGTTGCAACGATTCGTGCGCTTAAATACAACGGAGGTGTTGCAAAAACGGATTTGCAGGAGGAGAATGTAGAAGCGCTTAAAAGAGGAATAATAAATCTTCAGACTCACATAGAAAATATGCACAAGTACGGACTTCCTGTTGTTGTTGCGATAAACCGATTCCATACCGACACAGATGCGGAGATCGAGGTTATTAAGAGCTTCTGTAAGGATATGGGAGTGGAGGTTTCTCTCGCCGAGATATTTGCAAAAGGCGGTGAGGGAGGAACAGACCTTGCCGAAAAGGTTTGCAAAACTATTGAGCGTTGTGGTGGATGCCAGACAAACTTCAAGCCTATTTATGATGAAAAGCTTCCTATAAAGGAGAAGCTTGAGATTATCGCAAAGGAAATTTATCGTGCCGATGGAGTCGTTTTCACAGCTCAGGCTGAAAAATCTCTTAAGGAAATAAACTCTTTGGGATTTTCCGATATTCCGGTTTGCGTTGCAAAAACGCAGTACTCGCTTTCTGACGACCCTGCAAAGCTCGGAAAACCGGAAAACTTTACCATAACAGTAAGAGATTTGAGATTGTCGGCGGGAGCGGGCTTTGTTGTTGCACTTACAGGAGATATTATGACAATGCCCGGGCTTCCGAAAGTACCTGCGGCTGAGAAGATAGACTGCGACAACGATGGATTTATCACGGGACTCTTTTAGATCTAAAATGTCAAAACGGAGGAGTATCTTTTGATATACACAACACATTCTGCTGACGAAACTATAGCTTTAGGAGAACAGATAGGACGAAAACTCTTAAAAGGTGATGTGATTGCGTTTAAGGGCGATTTGGGCGCAGGTAAAACGACAATTACAAGGGGAATCAGCATTGGACTCGGCTTAGGAGATAACGTTACTAGTCCTACTTTTTCTCTTGTAAACGAATACAGGGGAAAAGAAAAATCTCTTATTCACTTTGATATGTACAGGATTTTGAACTCCGATGATATTGAGCTTACAGGCTTTTGGGATTACATCGAGGAGGGCTGTATTCTTGCAGTTGAGTGGAGTGAAAATATAAGCGATGTAATACCGAAAAATTCTGTGATTATAAGCATTAAGCGAACAGGCGACAATATAAGAGAAATAGAAATTATTGGAGATGAAAGATTTGACGATACTCGGAATTGAAACTTCCGGAAAGGTAGCGAGCGTTGCAATATTTAAAGAAAACTGTGTTTTGTACGCTGAAACCGTTTTTACAACGCTTACCCACTCACAGACTTTGATACCTATGTGCGAAAGAGCTGTAAATGGTGCAGGAATTCCATTTTCAGAGATTGACAGAATTGCCGTAAGTGAAGGGCCGGGAAGCTACACAGGTCTTAGAATAGGAATTGCTGCCGTTAAGGGTATGTGTTTAAAAGATGAGATACTGACATCGGGAGTATCAACTCTTAAGGCTATGGCGTATAATCTGCTTCCGTATGAGGGGGTTATCCTGTGCGTTATGAAGGCAAGGGAAAACATAGCGTATTTTGGAATCTATAGATCTGATGGCAAGAATATTGAAACAGTATGTAATGATTCAGTTTCACAAATAGATGAAATAGAGCGTATCGTAAACAAACTAGGTGAAAAAACGATAGTTGTCGGAGATTGGGCTGAATTTATAAAAGAAGAGCTTTTTGCGGATGATGAAAAAATTATCTTAGCTCCTACCGATAAGCTTTTACAGGACGCTAAGGGAGTTTGTCTAGCGGCTGTGGCTGAAAACAAATTTTATCCTGCAAGTGAGCTTAACGCTAAATACTTACAAATTACAAAGGCTGAAAAGGACAGATTAAAATAAATGTATACTAAAAATAAAAAAAGAATCGTAATAAAGCTCGGAACATCGACGCTTACTCATAAAACAGGCAGGCTCAATATAAGAAGAGTTGAAAAGCTTGTAAAAGTTATTGCTGATATAAAAAATTCAGGACTTGACGTTATACTTGTTTCCTCCGGTTCAATAGGACTGGGAATGGGAAAGCTTGGACTTACAACTCGTCCTTCTGACACACCGACAAAGCAGGCTTGTGCTGCTGTCGGACAATGCGAGCTTATGTATATGTACGACAAGATGTTTTCGGATTATAATCTCGTTGTTGCTCAGCTTTTGCTCACAAAGTATATTCTGCTTGAGGAGCGCAGAAAAAACGTAGAAAACGCCATGGGAAAGCTTCTTGAAAAAGGCGTTATACCGATCGTCAACGAAAATGATACGGTAGCAATAGATGAGCTTGAGCTTGAAATGGGCGAGAACGACTCGCTTGCAGCAACGGTAGCAACAATTGCAGGAGCGGATTTGCTTATTATTCTAAGTGATATAGACGGACTTTATGATAAAAACCCAAATGAGAATCCTGATGCGAATCTTATACCTGTAGTAAGCGAGATAACCGATGAGCTTAGAAAAAACGCAGGAGGAGCAGGTTCGAGTTTAGGCAGAGGCGGAATGATAACAAAGCTTAATGCGGCGCAGATCGCAATGGAGGCGGGAATCGATATGGCTATTTTAAACGGAAATAATCCTGATTCTCTTTATGATCTGCTTGAAGGTAAAAAGATAGGAACATACTTTAAAGCATAATTAATTGTGAAGCTCATATAGGAGGTAAGGGTATGGATTATATGATTAGCGGAGATTATATTGAACGAATCGGGAAAGCGGCGAAGCTTGCTTCAAAAAGCATATGCTCTGCGACAAGCTCTCAGAAAAACGATGCACTAAATGAGATAGCTTATGCACTCAGAAAATGCAAGGACGCAGTTTTAGAAGCAAACAGCACAGATCTTTACCATGCAAGAGTAATTAAAATGAAAGAATCCCTTATTGATCGTCTTACTCTTGACGAGGCGAGAATAGAGTCGATTGCAAATGCCTGTGAAAATCTAACAAAGCTGAGCGATCCTGTAGGAATGATAGATGAAGGATATGTTCGACCTAACGGCATGAGAATTACAAAAACAAGAGTGCCGATGGGCGTTGTCGGAATTATCTACGAAAGCCGCCCTAACGTTACGGTAGATGCTGCTTCTCTTTGCCTTAAAAGCGGAAACGCTGTTATTTTAAGGGGAGGAAAGGAAGCAAGTGAAACAAATAAGTGTCTTGTAAAAATAATGAGAGCGGCACTGAGCAGGGTAGGCTTTGACGAGGATATAATTCAGTATGTTGAAGATCCTGCAAGGGACGCTGTGATTTGTCTTATGAAGGCAAATGAGTATGTTGACGTATTGATACCCAGAGGCGGAGCCGGACTTATAAACGCTGTTATTCAAAATGCAACCGTTCCGGTTATTCAGACGGGTGTTGGCAACTGTCATGTTTATGTCGATTCAACTGCTGACTTGAGAATGGCTGTTGATATTGTTGACAACGGTAAAACCTCTCGCCCAAGCGTATGCAACGCAATCGAAACCTGTCTTGTGCATAAAAGCGTTGCTGATGAGTTTTTGCCTAGACTTAAATCTCGTTTAGATAAATCAAATGTTGAGATAAGAGGATGCGATATAACAAAAATGATTTTGGGCGATGACGTTATTCCGGCAACTGATGAGGACTTTGAAACTGAGTTTTTGGATTATATTCTTGCAGTAAGAGTTGTTGATGATCTTGCTATGGCGATAGAGCATATTCAGAAGTATTCTACCGGTCACAGTGAATGTATCGTTACACAGTCGCTTTTTGCTGCGGAAACCTTTAAAAAGGAAATAGATGCGGCGGCTGTATATGTAAACTGTTCGACACGGTTTACCGATGGAGAAGAGTTTGGACTTGGAGCTGAGATCGGAATATCCACTCAGAAGCTCCACGCAAGAGGACCAATGGGACTTAAGGAGCTTACTACGATAAAATATATTGTAGAGGGCGACGGACAGATAAGAGAATAAAATGTAAAAACGCCTTGACCGATTAATTTAGGTCAAGGCGCTCTTTTTTTTTATATCATTCATCGACAAGTACTGTTTTTGGCTTATCAAGAATATCCTGAAGAGTAATTGAGTCTAGGTATTCGTTTATTACGTTCGATAATCCCTGCCAAACACCAAGCGTTATGCATTCAGATGCTCGCGGGCATTGATTTTCATCATCTTCAAGACAGGCAACGGGAACAAGCTTCCCCTCGGTTATTCTCAAAACATCTCCTACTGTATAGCTATTCGGAGATTTAGCAAGCATATAGCCACCTTGATATCCTCTGTTGGTTCTGAGCATATTTGATTTATTAAGCATTGGAACTATTTGTTCTAGGTATTTCTTTGAAATGTTTTGTCTTTCAGCAATATCTTTTAGCGCAACATATCCGTCATTTTTATGATCGGCAAGATCGAGCATAAGTCTAAGCGCATATCTTCCCTTAGTTGATATTTTCATATTTAATTCTCCTTTAATATTTATATTAATTGCTGATTGTTAATTTCAAGTTAATACACAGTATATCACATATTGTTCTTTTTTTCAATAGCGGAAAACGAAAAGCATATCTTTTTACTAGGAATTTTGTTTGACGGATTTTTGAAAGAATTTTCAAAACCTATTGACAAAGTAGACTTTTTAGTGTAAAATACAAAACATACCAAATATATAGGTGTTATAAAAACACTTGGAGGTATTTTATATGAAAGCACAACTGCTCAGAATGATAAGGCACAATTTTAGAAACGGACGAATGTGCATATAGAGATTAGAGGCAAGGAGCTAGAAATATACACCGTCCAAAAATAAGAGATACAATTTTTTAAATCGGAGCCACGCTCTGCTTTGCTTGCAAGGAGCAGAGCGTGGCGTCTGATTGCAACCAGCGCCGGGAGCGTTAGCTCCTCAGGTTTTCAGTGGGAGATTATAGCTCCCACTGAAATTCTGAAATGGAACCGCCGCCTAAAGTGGCGGGGGACATTTGCGCTTAGGTTATATTAATTAGTTGAAGAAATGAGGTAAATTACAATGAGTTATACATACGATAAATATAAATTTGAAACAATTCAGTTGCACGCAGGTCAGGAATCTCCCGATTCGGCATCGGACGCAAGAGCAGTTCCGATCTATCAGACAACTTCATACGTTTTTAAAAATTCAGCACACGCTGCTGCAAGATTCGGACTTGCAGATGCGGGAAACATTTACGGAAGGCTTACAAACTCTACTGTAGACGCATTTGAGCAGAGAGTTGCTGCTTTAGAGGGCGGAGTCGCAGCGCTTGGAGTTGCTTCGGGAGCTGCTGCTATCACTTATACGTTTTTAAATCTTGCAGGTTCAGGTGACAACATAGTTGCTGCAAAGACAATTTACGGCGGAACGTATAACCTTTTAGAACACACTCTCCCTCAGTACGGAATCAAGACAAAGTTTGTCGATGCTGATGAAGAGGGTGCTTTTGAAAATGCAATTGATGAAAACACAAAGGCTGTGTTTATAGAAACAATAGGCAATCCAAACGCTACTCTTATAGATATTGAAAAGGTGGCGGATATCGCACACACTCACAAGATCCCGCTGGTTGTTGATTCTACATTTGCGACTCCTTACTTAGTCCGTCCTTTTGAATACGGAGCTGATATTGTAGTTCATTCTGCAACAAAGTTTATCGGCGGACACGGAACAGCTATCGGAGGAGTTATTGTTGACAGCGGTAAGTTTGATTGGGAGGCAAGCGGAAAGTTTCCGTCAATTGTCGATCCGAATCCGAGCTATCACGGAATCAGCTTTACAAAAGCTGTAGGCGCAGCTGCTTTTGTTACAAGGATCAGAGCCATTCTTTTAAGAGATACGGGAGCAACGCTTGCACCGCTTCACGCATTTTTGTTCTTACAGGGACTGGAAACACTTTCACTGAGAGTGGAAAGGCACGTTGAAAATACTCTTAAAGTAGTTGAGTTCTTAAAGAATCATCCTAAGGTTGAGAGTGTAAATCACCCATCTCTTCCTGACAGCCCGTATAACGAGCTGTATAAAAAGTATTTCCCGAACGGCGGAGCATCAATATTCACCTTTAATATAAAAGGCGGAGCTAAGGAAGCACAGGAGTTTATTGACAAGCTTGAGGTTTTCTCGCTTTTGGCAAATGTGGCTGACGTTAAATCTCTTGTTATCCATCCGGCATCTACCACTCATTCACAACTTAATGAGCAAGAGCTTAAGGAGCAGGGAATTAAGCCGAATACTATTCGTCTTTCAATCGGAACAGAGCATATTGACGATCTTATTGCAGACCTTAATCAGGCATTCGGCGAATAAGAATCAATGTGAAATTTTTTATTAACATAAAAGGCCGGACCGGACAGTATAAAATTTGGTTCGGCTTTTTGATTACTACAAGAAATAAGAATATTATATGGAGGTTTAAACATGAGAGTTTCAAAGCTTCAGGAAGAAATTTTAAAACTTAAAAAAGAAAAGGATATATGTATTCTCGCACACAGCTATCAGGCAAGCGAGATCTGTGAAATAGCAGATTTTACGGGGGATTCATATCAGCTTAGCGTAATGGCCAAAACCGCACCGCAGAAAACTGTTTTGATGTGCGGAGTAAGATTTATGGCAGAAACGGTTAAGATTCTTTCGCCCGACAAAAAGGTTATTTTGTCAAATCCTATTGCAGGCTGTCCTATGGCGGAGCAAATGGACAAGGAATTAATAAGCGCAGTTAAGGAGCAATACCCTGACTATACGGTTGTCGCATATATAAACACAACGGCGGAGCTTAAGACTGTCTGTGATGTCTGCGTTACAAGCTCAAGCGCTGTAAAGATCATAAACAATATAGACAGCGATAAGATCTTATTTATTCCGGACTGTAATCTCGGCGATTACGTCAAGAAAAAAATCCCTGAAAAAGAAATCAAGCTTTTGCAGGGCGGTTGCCCTATACACGCAAGAGTAACGCTTACCGATGTTAAAAAAGCAAAGGAGCTTCACCCCAATGCTCTGATTTTGGTGCACCCTGAATGTGTACCGAAGGTTGTTGAGCAAGCTGATTATGTAGGCTCTACATCGGGAATCATGAATTATGCAAAGGAGTCAAGTGAAAAAGAGTTTTTGATCGGAACGGAGATAAGCATTGCGGAGCATCTTCAATACTGCTGTCCCGATAAAAAATTCTATCCTCTTTCAAAAGACCTTATATGCCCTAATATGAAGTCAACAACATTAGTCGATGTTTACAATGCTGTTAAAGGCGATGGGGGAGAAGAGATTATCATAAGCGAAAGTCTTATAAAAGATGCAGGAAAATGTATTTTCAAAATGATTGAGCTTGGAGGATAAACTTTATAATTTGCAAACCGCTTCTGCCCAAATGTTTCGGCAGGTACAGTTGATTTTTTTTAAATATGTGGTATACTATACTTTAGAATATTTTAAGTAATAAGGAGATTTTATAATATGGGTTGTACACATGATTGCTCTTCATGTTCAAGCGGGTGTAATTCCTGTCTCTTATACACATCTCCGAGCCCACGAGACAAGAGGCAATCTCG
>USCU01000039.1 GCA_900553335.1 uncultured Ruminococcus sp.
GAAACCCTTTACTTTTGCAGGAAGCTCATCAAGATCAGCAGATACCGTAAATGTAACTACTACGTCTTTAGCAATCATTGCGAGCTTTTCAAACATAGCTCCGAGTTCGTCATAATTTCTTCCGCCTATCTTAAGAATTCCATCAACAAAAACCTCTTGAATATCGTAGTTACCTGCAAGCATTCCTGTGATGAAGCCGTAGAATGTATCAAATCCGGAAATACCGTACTCCTCAGCGTCTACAAGTCTTACCTTATGAGGAATATCATATGTGAGCTTCATACCTCTTTCGATGCAAACTACATCTCCTGTTGCTTTCTCAACAGCTGATGTGATGTTGTCAACCAAAATCTTAGTTTTTCCGGTTCCTCGTTTTCCTGTAATAATCTTAATCATAAATTTACGCTCCATTCCGCCACTAATGGCAATTTTTATTTTTTCAGGATAAACCTGTTTGCGCCTTACTTAAGTTTTTCTTCCAAAGCAGCCTTAGCGTCCTCATAACCCGGCTTTCCTAAAAGTGCAAACATATTCTTCTTATAGCTTTCAACACCCGGCTGATTAAAAGGATTAACGCCAAGCATATATCCGGAAATTGCACAAGCCTTTTCAAAGAAGTATACAAGCTCTCCAAAGTTTTCTTCATCAAGTGCGTCAACCTCGATTACAATGTTCGGAACGCCGCCCTCTGTATGAGCCAAAATTGTTCCCTCAAAAGCTTTCCTGTTTACAACGGACATATTCTGATTTGACAGGAAATTAAGTCCGTCAAGATTCTGCTCGTCTGCCTCAAGGAACAGATCCTGCTTAGGATTTTTAATGTCAACAACCGTTTCAAACATTATTCTCGAACCGTCCTGAATAAACTGTCCCAAAGAATGAAGGTCTGTTGAGAATGTAGCGGACGAAGGGAAAATACCCTTATTGTCCTTGCCCTCGCTCTCGCCGTAAAGCTGTTTAAACCATTCAGCCATCATTGTAAAGCTAGGATCATACGAAACGAGCATCTCAACACTCTTGCCCTTGCGGTAAAGAATGTTTCTTATAGCTGCGTATGTATAGCAATCGTTTCCATCGTCCTTAGAATACTTTTCTCTTGCAGCTGCTGCACCCTGCATAATCTTATCAATATCACAGCCTGCAACCGCTATCGGCAAAAGTCCTACTGCTGTAAGAACAGAGAATCTTCCTCCTACATCATCAGCAATAGTAAATGTTTCATAGCCTTCCTTATCGGAAAGCTCCTTTAAAGTTCCCCTTGCCTTGTCTGTTGTAGCAAAAATTCTCTCTTTTGCTTCTTCCTTTCCGTACTTGTCTTCAACAAGCTTTTTAAATATTCTGAACGCCAAGGCAGGCTCTGTTGTAGTACCAGATTTTGAAATAACATTTACACATATATCCTTACCTTCACAAATTGAAAGCACTTCGTTCAAATATGTAGGACTGATGCTGTTTCCGACATAATAAATGTCAGGAGTATCCTTTTTCATATTATTGTAAAACGGAGATTTTAAAAGCTCAATCGCAGCTCTTGCTCCAAGATATGAGCCTCCGATTCCGATTACTATGAGAATATCAGCCTTTTGCTTAATCCTTTCGGCAGCAGCTTTAATTCTTGCAAACTCTTCTTTATCGTAATCTACGGGAAGATCAACCCATCCGAGAAAATCATTACCCTGACCCGATCTTGTTTCAACTAAATTATGAGCAGCAGTTACCTGTGATTTTACGCCCTCAAGCTCATGTTCTGAAACTGTTCCCTCAAGGTACTTTGTGTTTAACTTAACAGCCACTAAAAACATCCTTTCTGCTTATTAAATTGTGTTCCATACAAAAATATTATTCTAAAAGACTTATATTAATCTCTTTAACCTATCTCTTTTAAACGCTTCGGAAAAAGAAACAACAAAAGCCGTTTTATTACAATAAGGGGCAACCCCCCGTCATTCAACAAACGACCGAGCATTAGCCTCTTTGAGGCGAAGGGACATAGTCGTTGTTATAATTATAATACTATAATTTACGCTTTTTTTCAAGTCCTTTTTTTAAATTATTATCAGTTTGTTTATTTTCCTCCTGTCAACGAATAAATAAGCTTTAAAAATGCTCCGAAAACAGTTATCTTCTCTGCATCCTCAGAAAGCTCTATATCCGAAGAAAATACGGTTTTATCGCCGTTTTTAACGGTTATTCTGCCAACACTATCTCCTTTTTTCTTCGGCGCTTCAACACTTTTCTCTCGATTTGCATCTACCAAAAGCTCTGAAGATGTTCCTCTTTTTATCACAAGTTTTAGCGGCTTTGAAAGTGAAACCTTGACGCTTTCTTTATCTCCGTGTGCAACGTTTATGTCATCCAGCAAAGTTTCATCAACTTCAGGTGTATAAACCTGAAACTGAGAAAACGAAAAATCAAGCATATTTTCAGCATCAACAGCTCTTTGATCTCTGCTTGAACAGCCCACAGCAATACACACTATGGACATATCTCCCCTTTGAGCGCTCGCCGAGATCATATTTACTCCCTGTGCGCTGACGCAGGCTTTTAGCCCCGTAATTCCTTTATAACTTTTAACAAGCGTGTTTTGATTTACAACCTCAGACTGCTTTTCACCTATAAAATCTCGCCAAGACGTAAGATATTCTTTTAGGTATTCATGACGCAAAAGCTCAGATGCCAAAATTGCCGTATCATGAACAGTTGTTATATTGTCGTTTGATTCCCCGGTACAATCTGCATAAACCGTATTTATCATTCCAAGCTTTTTTGCTTTATCATTCATTCTAGAAACGAAATCGGATATTTTTTTGTCAACAGTTTCACTTAAAGCAACACAGGCGTCGTTTGCGTTACCTATAGTCACAGCTTTTATCAGCTCCGAAATTTTTATTTTCTCACCCTTGTCAAGCCACACCTGCGATCCTTGCTGCAAGTTTGCATACTCGCTTACAGTTACTACATCGTCAAACGACACGCTTTTATCATCTATTTTTTCACACACAAGCAAAAGCGTCATAAGTTTTGTAAAATGTGATGCTGCAAAGGTTTCATAAGAACCTTTTCCTGCTAAAAAGGTCTTTGACTCAATTTCCATTATTGCATATTTATCAGCTGAAACTGACAGGGTATTTTGATTTTTTGCGGCATAAACGCTTCCGTCAGCATAAGAATACACCGCCGACAGGTTAAACAAAACTAAGATTGCAATTAGTACAGTCAGTATTTTTTTCATAGCTCCTCCGATTGCTTTTTTATTTTATAAATATGAGCAGCAGGACAAAATAATAACCAATTCTTTAAGCTTCCAAGACATAAAAATCCGCCCATGCATATTACACACAGGCGGAAAACCTTTAATTTAGTTTTATTGACGTTACATTGTAAAATACTTTACGCCGCTTTCAAAGATCTTCTGATCCTTGACGCCCGGAACATTTTTACATACACATTCACCGATTCTTTCGGAGTGTCCCATCTTTCCGAATACTCGTCCGTCAGGAGATGTGATTCCCTCGATCGCATACATAGATGAGTTAGGATTGCAGTGAATATCCATTGTCGGAACACCGTCAAAATCTACATACTGAGTTGCGATCTGTCCGTTTGCTGCAAGCGCTCTTATCTCTTCTTCGGTTGCAACAAAACGTCCTTCTCCATGGGAAATAGCGATATTGTGTATATCTCCTACCTCTGTCTGTGCAAGCCACGGCGATTTGTTTGAAGCGATTCTTGTATTGACCATCTTAGACTGGTGTCTTGCAATCGCGTTAAAGGTAAGAGTCGGAGAATCATCTCTCATATCTCTTATCTCACCATACGGCACAAGTCCCAGCTTTATAAGAGCTTGGAATCCGTTGCATATTCCGAGCATCAGTCCATCTCTGTATGTCAGCATTTCGTTTATCGCCTGCGTAAGGCTTGGATTTCTGAGGAACGAAGTGATAAACTTTCCGCTTCCGTCAGGCTCGTCACCGCCTGAGAATCCGCCCGGAAGCATAATAATCTGAGAATTTCTTATTCTCTTTTCCATTTCCTTAACGCTTTCTTCAATCGCAGACGGAGTAAGGTTTCTTATTACAAATATATCTGCTACCGCTCCTGCCTTTTCAAACACCTTTGCGGTATCATATTCACAGTTTGTTCCCGGAAATACAGGAATCAATACTCTCGGTTTTGCAATAGGAGAAATAGGCTCTTTTCTCTTACCGGCAGTATAACTGAACGCTTCTGTCTGTTCACTCTTAACATTTGCATTTACAGGGAATACAGGTTCAAGCTTAGAAGCCCAGAGCTTCTCAAGACTCTCCAAGTCAATTGTATAATCCACAGCTATTACCTTGTATTCCGGAACAGTTTCACCGATTACACGCTCATCGGTTTCAACTCCCTCGTCAAGCTCAATTACAAAGCTTCCGTAACAAGCTCTGTAAAGCTCCTTTGGAGAGAGCTTAGAAGTAAACTTGAAGCCTATCTTATTTCCAAACGACATCTTTGCGATCGCCTCAGAAACTCCGCCGTATGCTACGCTCCAGCAGGACAAAACCTTCTTCTCTTTTATAAGCGTTTCAACCTTGTCAAATACGCTCTTTATGCTCTCCCAAACAGGGCAGTTGTTTTCATCGTATTCAGGACGGATAAGAATAACTTTGCTTCCTGTCTTTTTAAACTCCTGAGAAACAACATTATAGCAAGAGGTTTTTGAAACCGCAAACGAAACAAGCGTAGGAGGAACGTCTATTTTTTCAAATGTTCCGCTCATCGAATCCTTACCGCCTATTGCAGCACAGCCAAGCTCTGTCTGAGCCTTAAATGCTCCCAACAAAGCTGCAAAAGGCTTGCCCCATCTTTCAGGATTCTCCTGAGTTCTTTCAAAGTATTCCTGAAATGTGAGCCAGCACTCCTTATAGCTTCCTCCTGTTGCAACCACCTTTGCAACAGATTCTATAACTGCTGCCATTGCACCGTGATAAGGGCTTTGCTCCGACAAAAACGGATTAAATCCCCATCCCATTACAGAAGCAGTAGTTGTATCTCCGCCCAAAACAGGAATCTTAGCCGCCATAGCCTGAGTAGGAGTATTCTGATATTTACCGCCGAACGGCATCAAAACAGTTCCTGCTCCGATAGTTGAGTCAAAATACTCAACGAGTCCTTTTTGCGAACAGATGTTAAGATTTGAGATCATCGCTTCCCACTTGTCCGCTGAATCATCAATCGCTTCGTGTTTATTAAAAACAGGGGCAGCCACTGATACGGTTGTATGCTTTTCGGCTCCGTTTGAATTTAAAAAGTCGCGTGAAAGATTTACGATCTCGTTCCCTTTCCAGTTCATCTTAAGACGTCTGTCATCGGTAACTACTGCGACAAGAGTAGCTTCAAGGTTTTCCTCAGCAGCTTTTGCCATGAATTTCTCAACATCGCTCTTTGCGATTACTACAGCCATTCTCTCCTGAGATTCGGAAATCGCAAGCTCAGTTCCGTCAAGTCCGTCATACTTTTTAGTAACTGAATCAAGATCAATAACAAGTCCGTCTGTAAGCTCTCCGATCGCCACGGAAACTCCGCCTGCGCCGAAATCGTTGCAGCGTTTTATCATCTTTGTAACATCAGGATTTCTGAAAAGTCTTTGGAGCTTTCTCTCTTCGGGAGCGTTACCCTTTTGAACCTCTGCTCCGCAGGTTTCAAGCGACTCCAGCGTATGAGATTTTGATGAACCTGTTGCTCCGCCGCAGCCGTCACGTCCCGTTTTTCCGCCGAGAAGAATTACAACATCTCCCGACTCCGGACGTTCCCTTCTTACATTTTCTTTTGGAGCTGCTGCAATTACTGCGCCTATCTCCATTCTTTTTGCAGCATATCCCGGATGATAGATCTCACTGACATTACCTGTTGCAAGACCTATCTGGTTTCCGTATGAGGAATATCCCTGTGCAGCTCCGACAGTGATTTTTCTCTGCGGAAGCTTACCCTGAATAGTATCTTCAAAAGGCACTAAAGGATTAGCTGCACCGGTTACTCTCATAGCCTGGTATACATAGCTCCTTCCGGAAAGAGGATCTCTTATAGCTCCCCCAAGACAGGTCGCCGCTCCTCCGAAAGGCTCAATTTCAGTAGGATGGTTGTGAGTTTCGTTTTTAAACATCAAGAGCCAATCCTGATCTTCTCCGTTTACATCAACTTTAATATTAACGGAGCAAGCGTTTATCTCTTCACTTTCGTCAAGAGCATCTAAAAGCCCCTCCTGCTTAAGTCTTTTTGCACCTATCACAGCTAAGTCCATGAGCGTCATAGGCTTGTCTTTTCTTCCTGCATAAAGACGTTTTCTTGTTTTCACATAATCTTTAAATGTATCCTCAATATATGGCGCTTTGATATTTGTATCGTCAATAATAGTGGAGAAAGTCGTATGACGGCAGTGATCGGACCAATATGTATCTATCATTCTGATCTCTGTTATCGTAGGATTTCTTCCCTCTTCGTCTTTAAAATATGCCTGACAAAACTTAATGTCATCGAAGTCCATAGCAAGTCCCATCTGGCTGATATAATCCTTAAGCTCAGAATCCGAAGCATAGATAAATCCTTCAACAGTATCTACTTTATCAGGAATTACATAATCGGTGTCAAGTGTATCCGGCTTTTTAAGCTCAGCCTCCCGGCTCTCAACAGGGTTTATTATATAATGCTTTATTTTCTCAAGATCATCCTTATCAAGCTCGCCTTTAAAGATGTTTATTTTTGCACTTCTTACTGTTGGGCGCATTCCTCCCGTAAGGAGCGATATACACTGAGCACAGGAATCAGCTCTCTGATCAAACTGGCCGGGAAGATATTCTACCGCAATAACATACTCGTCCTCCGAAAGCTTCGGAAGCTCATCGTAAACTGAGTCCACAGCAGGCTCTGAAAAAACAACCGGTGCTGCAAGCTTAAAATTCTCCTCCGTCAATCCTTCTGCATCATAACGGTTAATAATTCTGACGTTCTCAAGCGTCTTGATTCCCAGAACATTTTTTATACCGCTTAAAAGCGACTTTGCTTCAACATCAAAGCCAGGCTTTTTTTCTGCATAAATTCGATAAACTGACATTTATAAAACTCCCTTCAAAATATATGCTTTTGTTTTTCCTTAATTCATTTTGAGAATTCATTTTCGGTCTGTAATGCTAAAAACCTATCGTCCTCGATCTCTCCAAGACAAAAATCATCCTCTGCTCCCACTATTCTAACATAAAAACTTTTTTTATGCAAATTATTTTTGATGTTTCTTTTAATTACCCTGACGTTTATATAATTTTCTGTATGTCCCTGATGATATAACAGTCCTTCATCACGCTCAAAAATCACCTTTAACAGCTTTGAAACCTGTGAATTCAAAAATTCGCGCTCACTTGCTTTTACTGCTGCCCGCATTACAGCCGCTCTTTGCTTTTTTACGCTTTGAGGGAGATGACCATCCATTTTTTCGGCCCTTGTTCCCTCTCTCACCGAATACGGAAAAACATGAGCTGACGCAAAGCCGATCTCTTTTACAAAGTCAAGGGACTCTTTAAAATCCTCCTCAGTTTCACCGGGAAATCCAACCATTATATCAGTCGTAATTGATGCGTTTCCAAACTGCGATCTCAATTTGCTGACAAGCGTTCTGTAATCGCTTGAAGTATATCTTCTGTTCATCGCTTTAAGAGTTTTGTCACATCCGCTTTGCAAGGACAGATGAAAATGTCCGCAAAGCTTCTCAGAGCTTTTTAGTCTTTCTATCTCCTCATCTGTCATCATTTCAGGTTCAAGCGAGCCAAGACGTATCCTTTCAACACCCGATATATCATTGACAACCCTTACAGCATCTGACAGCGAAGTGTTTTTAAGATCTCTTCCGTAACAGCATAGATTTATTCCGACAAGCACGATTTCCTTATGTCCGTTTTCTACAAGGACAGCCGCTTCTTTTTTAATATCATCCAAGCTTTTGCTTCTTATATGTCCTCTTGCATACGGAATAACACAGTAAGAACAATACATATCGCATCCGTCTTCTATTTTTAAAACTGCACGTGTTTTTGACTTGCTCTTTGCTAAACTTATCTTTTCAAAGCTGTCGCCTGAAAAAAATTCGTCTACAGCGATTATCTTTTTTCCTGTTTTTAAAAATACGTCTATATAATTAATTACGTTTGTTTTATTTTTTGTTCCGACGGCAACATCAAAAAAGCTCTTCTGAGAAAGATCCTTCTCAAATACCTGCGGATAGCAGCCTATAATAGCAATACAGCATTTTGGGTTGTGAAGTCTTACCGACTTAGCTGCATTTTTACATTTTTTACTTGCCTCACCTGTTACAGTACAAGTATTAATTACAACTGCATCTGCCGACTCTATATCGGCGGCTTCACTATGACCTGACTGTAATGCACTTTCTTTTATTGATTCAAGCTCGTATGAATTGACCTTACAGCCAAAATTTATATAAAATATATTCATTACTAAACCCTCTCGCACACTCCTGTCTCTTATACACATCTCCGAGCCC
>USCU01000040.1 GCA_900553335.1 uncultured Ruminococcus sp.
AATCATACTTGCGATTATGGGAAGCAAAAAGGCTAAAGCAACAGGAGGTCCTACGGGTATTGCAACGGCTGGATTGGTGCTTTCGATAATTGGTACCGTTTTAGCCGGTATAGGGTTCTTGACTTGTACAGTTTGTATTTGTATTACTGCTGATGGACTTTATTCGTTAGACCATTATATCTATTATTAATTGGTAATTGCAGATGTATTCTGTATTATAAAATATATAGGGAGGTTTTATCATGGAGCAGAAAAGCGGAAAGGGTTTAGCTATTGCCGGTTTGGTACTCGGTATTGTAGCTTGCGCATTATTCTGGGCAACTTGGATTAACATTGTAACAATGATTCTTGGTGTCGTAGGTATTGTACTTTCAATTATGGGAAGTAAGAAGTCTAAGCTTGTTGGCGAGCCTACCGGTATTGCAACAGCAGGTCTTGTTCTTTCTATTATAGGTACTGTCCTTTCAGTCATCGGTTTCTTCACATGTACAGTATGTGTGATGTGTGTAGTAAGCGAAGCTAATAGTGAGATAAATGACATTTTACAAAGCTACGGTTATTAATCACTAAGTAGGTTTAAACAGCCGATCATTAAGATTGGCTGTTTGATTTTTTGTATGGAGGTTTTATGTATCCTGTAATAGAGATATTCGGTAAAGAGTTCGGGACATATTCTATCCTTGCAGTATTCGGTATGCTGCTGAGCTTTTTTGTAGCGTTTTTACTCTCTAAGCGTTATAATGTTGAGCGAGAGGATTTTATAATGCTGATTCTCTGCATAGTCGCAGGAGTTTTGGTAGGAAGCCATATACTTTTTGGAATTACAAACATAAAATATATTGTAATTCTATTTAAAAACATATCTGAATTCAGTTTTTCTGAAATAATATCCATTTTGATAAATTGTTTCGGCGGAATGGTTTTTTACGGAGGATTTATAGGTGCGTATATCGGGGTTTTGGTATATACAAAAATCACAAAAAATATTGAGCGTGCGATTGCGCTTGATTTGCTAGCAGTGGCTGTACCTCTTTTTCACGTCTTTGGAAGAATAGGCTGCTTTTTGGGAGGATGTTGTTTTGGAAGAGAGTGGAGCTGGGGATTTACAGTGCATGGAAACATGCTTTATCCTGCTATAAACGATGTTTTGCGAATCCCTGTTCAGCTTATAGAGGCAGGCTGTAACTTGGCTATATTTTTACTGATTTTAATTTTGTACAAAAAACTAAGCCGGCGAGGAATACTTATCTATATTTATATGATAATCTATCCTGTTATAAGATTTGTTTTAGAGTATTTCAGAGGAGATGAGATAAGGGGAGAGTTGTTTTCACTTTCAACATCTCAATGGATAAGCATAATTTTGTTTGTGTTCTCAATAGTAAAGCTTTTAGCAATAAGATATATGGATAAACATAAAGAAACAGCAGCGTAAAAACTGCTGTTTGAGCGTGTCGACAAAGTCGAACACGCTCCCCATGGGACAAACGCACTCTCTTCGATAGCTTCGCCTATCTCGCTCTGCGTTTTTCCCCTAGGATACCCCTTTTCGTCGGAAATCGGCTCATACCGCCGATTTCCTCTTAGGGTGTCGCTGCGTCGGCACATGTCCGCCTACGCGACAATATTTTAAAAGTGTACTTTTTAGACAGACTGAAACAGCAGCGTAAAAACTGCTGTTTTTTTATTATAAGCATTGAAAAAAATCTTCCATTATGGTATACTTCAATAAATAGACATTTAATATGAATTTAATTTGGAAGGAAATTTGCTATGATAAAAAGTATAGATCTATCAGGTGAGTGGGGACTATATCTTGAAAAGGATTTAACCATAAGTCCGATAAAGGATTTTAACGATAGTATAACGCTTCCGTCTACGACCTCTTATGCTAAAAAAGGTGAAAGAAACCCTAGGTATTCCAAAGGCTTTTTAACGGACGAGTATGCTTTTGAAGGATACGCTTGGTATACTAAAAAAGTTAATTTAAACGGAGTTTTTTCAAAGAAAGTTTTTCTGTTTTTGGAGCGTACAAGAATAACAACTCTTTATTTTGACGGAAAAAAAGTCGGAAGCTTTGACAGTTTAGTTTCTCCGCATATATACGACATAAGCGGGCTTGCGTCCGACGGCGAGCATACCATTACGATATGTGTTGCGAATGTTGGATACAAAACCACCGGAGGGCATCTTACAAGTAAGGATACTCAGTCAAACTGGAATGGAATTGTCGGAAAAATTGAGCTTCAGATTTTTGAAAAAACATATATAGATGACCTGTTTGTTGAAAGTGATATCCAAAACAAAGCGTTTAAAATCCACGCTAAGGTTTTTGGAGATGAGTCGGGTAAGGTAAAGGTATCTGCCGAAAGCTTTAACGGACCGTATACATCTAACACAGACATTTTTGAAGCGAAAGAGTTTATTTATTCAAACGGCAAAATAGATGTTATTTATACTCTCGGCGAAAAGGCAAAGCTTTGGAGCGAATTTGAGCCGAATTTATATCTTTTGAGGATCAATGTAAACGGCGATGTAACTGAGAGCATTGTCGGACTGCGTGATTTTAAAACCAAAGGAGATAAGTTTATAATAAACGGTAAAAAGACGTTTTTGCGTGGAAAGCATGACGGATTGATTTTCCCTAAAACAGGTTATGTGCCGTGCGATGTTGACGAGTGGCTCAGGGTCATGGAAATATCTCAAAGCTACGGAATGAATCACTATCGTTTCCACACCTGCTGTCCGCCCGAGGCTGCATTTATTGCCGCTGATATGCTTGGAATTTATATGGAGCCGGAGCTTCCGTTCTGGGGAACTATTGCCGCTCCCGGTGAGGAAGGATATAATGAAGAAGAGCAGGAATTTTTGATTTCTGAGGGACACAGAATGCTTAAGTTTTTCGGAAATCATCCATCTTATTGTATGATGAGTCTTGGTAACGAGCTTTGGGGAAGCACAAGCAGACTTAACGAGATTTTAGGAATGTACAAGTCAAAAGACAAACGACATCTCTATACACAGGGAAGCAATAACTTCCAGCATTTTCCGACAATAGTTGAGAATGATGACTTCTTTTGCGGCGTAAGGCTTTCAAAGGATAGGCTCATAAGAGGATCATACGGAATGTGCGACGCCCCGCTTGGTCATATTCAGACGGATAAGCCGTCTACAGCTAAGCGATATGACTCGATTATAAAGCCGGAGGTTTATACAGGAGGCAAATCAGATGCTGATGAAAACGGAATGGTAAAAATTCAGTACGGAACTACTATGAAGCTTGTAAAGGCGTCGGAAGCTGATGCAGGATTTGTACCGGAAATTCCGATAGTGACCCACGAGATAGGTCAGTACGAAACCTATCCGAATTTTGATGAGATCAAAAAATATACAGGCCCTTTAAAGGCAAGAAACTTAATGCTGTTTAAAAACCGACTTGAGAAAAAGGGATTGGGCGAGCTTGCAAAGGATTATCACTTTGCAAGCGGAAAGCTTGCAGCGGCCTGCTATAAAGAGGAGATGGAAGCCGTATTCAGATCACGCAGACTCGGAGGATTTCAAATTCTCGACATTCAGGATTTTTCGGGACAGGGAACAGCTCTTGTCGGAATGCTTGACGCATTTATGGATTCAAAGGGAATCCTGACTGAAAAGGAGTGGAGAGCGTTTTGCTCTGAAACAGTTCTGCTTGCAGAATTTGATTCGTATGTTTATGAGTCGGGCGATGAGTTTAAAGCACATATTTCTGTTACGCATTTTGGAGAAGATGATATTGTCGGCAAGTATATGTCGTGGAGTCTAAGGCTCGATAGTGAAAATGCAGCAAGTGGCTACGAAAGGATAAGCGGCGGCGATAACTATTATGATGTTTCGGATATATCGTTTAAAATTCCTGGGATCTCTAAGCCATGCGATATGGTTTTATCTCTTTCGCTTGACGGCGAGGATATAGAAAACAGCTATAGAATGTTTATTTACCCGAATAATATCAAAGCTGAGCTTGACGGAGTTTACATCTTTGAAAGTGCTGATGATCCGCAGGCAAAAGAGCTTTTAAAGCAAGGGAAGATCGTTTTGATAACACCTAAGCTTAAAAGCGATGATCAAAATTCTATCGAGGGCTTTTACTGTCAGGACTTTTGGTGTTATCCGATGTTTAAGTCCATTTCCTTGATGATGAACAAGCCTGTTCCGGTAGGCACAATGGGACTTTTGATAGATAATAAGCATAAGGCGCTTTCAGAGTTTCCGAGTGAGATCTATTCTACTGAGCAGTGGTGGGAGATCGTTATGAACTCAAGAAGCGATATTTTGGACGGAAATGACAAGGACAAAAACATCATCGTTCGTACAATTGATAACTTTGAGCGGAATCATAGCTTAGGGCTTTTATATGAATATGAAAAGGACGGCGGAAAGGCAGTTGTTTTAAACTGCGATCTTGACGCACTTTCACAAAGTCCAAACGGCAGACAGTTCATAAAGAGCGTATTTGATTATGTTCGTAATTAAATAATTTGCGGCGGCAGTTTTTATTGCCGCCTTTTTAATAAACCACGAATTTTCGCACTTCGCAACCAATAGTTGCACATAAATTTCAAACCAAAATATATTGAAGTGGCAAAAATAATCTGATAAAATAAATACATAGATAAAGAAAAAGTGCTTTTCAAAATTTTAAGAAGGAGTTTCGTTTATGGATATAAAAACTGCCAACAGACTTTATGAGCTTAGAAAGAAAAAGGGGCTTTCGCAGGAGGCACTTGCAGAAAAGCTTGGGATTTCCCGACAGTCGGTTTCAAAATGGGAAAGAGCTGAATCAAGTCCTGACACGGATAATCTTATCGCTCTTGCAAAGCTTTACGGAGTATCGCTTGACGAGCTGTTGCTTGGTGAGGAAAAGGAAGAAAACCCGACTGAAGATCAAACCTCTCAGGAGAGCGGCGAGGATGAAGCAGACATTTTAAATGATGAAGAAGAGTATCAAAAATACGTGGACGAGGGATATAATTTTATTAAGGTCGATTCCGACGGGGATAGAGTTAGAGTAGGAACAAGGGGAGTTTATGTTCAGTCAAAGAACGGCGATAACGTTAAGGTCGGTTTTAAGGGCATAAGCGTAAACGGCGAAAAACCGAATAAAGACCTTTTTAAGCACGGACATATTTTTCATGATGAAGCAAAAAACAGCTCTAAGGTGCTTAAAGCATTCAGAGCGTTCCCGTATCCGGTATTTGCGTGCATACCGTTTTTTCTGTGCGGATTTTTTGTTAGCGGCGGCTGGCGGTGGAGTTGGCTTTGGTTTTTGACAATACCGCTTTATTATACGTTGATTGAAGCGATCGCAAAGAAAAAGCCGAGTCATTTTGCGTACCCTGTTTTAGCGGTGATAATATTTTTCGTTTTGGGATTTTTTGTGAGCGGGGCGTGGGCTTGGTGCTGGCTGGTATTTTTGACGATTCCGCTTTACTATGGTATAGCGGGTGTTTTCGGTAAAAAGGCGGATAAATAGATTTTATATAAATTCCGATGTGATTTTGTTTGTAGGTTATCTTGACATAATCTTAAATTTGGGTATAATTGTATATGACGTTAAAATCATATGGGAGGATTAAAAATGAAAGACACTTATATTTCCGAAAACATCAAGTATATCGGTGTGGACGACCGAGATATTGATCTCTTTGAAAGCCAGTATATTGTTCCAAACGGAGTTTCTTATAATTCTTATGTAATACTCGATGAGAAGATCTGTGTTATGGACACAGTAGATAAAAGAAAGACAGACGAGTGGATTGAGAATTTAAAGGCTGAACTTCAGGATAAAAAACCTGATTATCTTGTTATTCATCATATGGAGCCTGACCATGCAGGAAGCATTGCACGTTTCGTAGAAAATTTCCCTGAAGCTACATTAGTGGGAAATGCAAAGACTTTTTCCATGCTTCCTCAGTTTTTTGATTTTGAATTTGATCATAAAAAGCTCGTTGTAAAAGAGGGAGATACGCTTCCTCTCGGCAGCCATACTCTCACCTTTGTAATGGCACCTATGGTACATTGGCCTGAGGTTATGGTTTCGTATGAGTCAAGCGAGAAAATTTTGTTTTCAGCAGACGGCTTCGGAAAGTTCGGTGCGCTTGATACCGAGGAGGATTGGGCTTGCGAGGCAAGAAGATATTACTTCAATATAGTAGGAAAATACGGCGCTCAGGTTCAGGCTCTTTTAAAGAAAGCATCGGCACTTGACATTCAGACTATCTGTCCGTTGCATGGACCTATTCTTAAAGAAAACCTAGGATACTATATTGGTCTTTACGATACATGGTCAAGCTATAAGCCTGAAGCGGAGGGAGTGTTTGTTGCATACGCTTCGATTCATGGCAATACAGCTAAAGCTGCAAAAAGATTCAAGGAGATCTTAGAAGCGAAGGGTGCAAAAAAGGTAGCGATCGCTGATGTTTCAAGAGATGATATTGCTGAGTGCGTTGAGGATGCATTCAAGTATGGAAAAATCGTTTTGGCAGCTTCCAGCTATGACGCAGGAGTTTTTGCGCCGATGGCTGATTTTCTTCATCACCTACAGTCAAAGGCATGGCAGAACAGAGATGTAGCAATAATTGAAAACGGCTCATGGGGACCGACTGCTGCAAAGACAATGAAATCTGTTTTGGAAACTATGAAGGACATAAGGGTTTGCGACACGGTTGTTACTATCCGTTCGACAATGAAGGAAGCGGATATTCCGAAGTTTGAAGCTTTGGCCGATGAAATTTTAAAGTGATTTTAACCTTATGTTGACAAACAGAGTAAAAGCGTATATAATATAAATAGAAAGAGAACCTGCTTAGATAAGCGGTTCTCCTCGTGTTAGTTAAAAATAACCGTCGACTTGGAGAGAGGGCGGTTATTTTTTATTTATTGAAAATAAAAAATTTATGTTACTATTTATGAAAAATTGTGTAACACAGAGTGATAATAGCAATCACCATACAGGCAAATTGCACAAGCAACGAAAAATAATCGCTCATATTATCACCTCCTCGTGTGAGGAGAAACCGCCTACCGTTTAAATGCAGACTCTCTGTTAAAATTATAGCATAAAGGTCGAATCGTGTCAATTTTGGCGATGAAGAAAAATGATATTAGCTCATTAACAAATAAAATCAAACAGGCATAATTTAAGCCGGCAGTTTTAGCTGTCGGCTTTTATTTTTTCATTTTTATATTACAGCGACCAGTCGATAGGTGTAATCCCGTTTGAGGTTAGGAACTCATTTACTTTTGAAAAGTGTTTGCATCCGAAAAATCCGCCAAAGGCTGAAAGCGGAGATGGGTGAACCGTTTCAAAAATCGCATGAATAGGATTTGTTATAAGCGGCTTTTTAGCTCTTGCATTTCCGCCCCAAAGAATAAATGCAACGGGGGTTTGTTTCTCGTTGAGCTTTCTTATCACCTCGTCAGTGAGCGTTTCCCAGCCTTTTCCTTTGTGCGAAAGCGGTTTTCCCTCGCGGACGGTAAGAGTAGTGTTTAAAAGCATAACGCCCTCGCTTGCCCATTTTGTAAGCGTTCCGTTTTTCGGAGAAGCAAATCCCAGATCCGACTCAAGCTCTTTGAATATATTTTTTAAGCTTGGAGGAGGAGTAACGCCTTCCTTAACCGAGAAGCAAAGACCGTGAGCCTGTCCCGGACCGTGGTACGGATCCTGACCTAAGATAACGGCTTTGACCTTATTGTAAGGCGTATGCTTAAAGGCGTTAAATATATCGTACATGCCCGGGTATACATGATAATGCGAGTACTCGTATTTTAAAAACTCCCGAAGCTTTAAATAATATTCCTTTTTAAATTCGTCCGCCAGTATTTCGTCCCATTCGTTTCCTATGTGTACCATTTTTCTCTCCCTTTGTATTGTTTCAATAAGGGGCAGCGCCCCGTCATTCAACAAACGACCGGGCATTAACCACTTAGGGTTTCATTGAGGGATTGTTCCCCCCCCCCACTGAAAGGCTAAGTTGTCCGCCGACTTAGAGGCGGTGCACGTGGTCGTTGTTATAAATATTCCGAATTTAATTGCTTGTTATCAATTATCAATTAAACTAAGTTCCTACCGCTCCGCTCACCACAGCACCAATAACTATTCCCAAAATCATAACGGCAGCTATTGCTAAAACAATAATTCTGGTCAATATACTCTTTTTCATTGATTTGCTTCCTCCTGTCTCT
>USCU01000041.1 GCA_900553335.1 uncultured Ruminococcus sp.
ATCCTCAGCTTACCGCTAGAGAAAATATCTTTTTAAACGGAACTATTTTAGGATATTCAAGGGAGTTTATTGAATCGAAGTTTGATGATATTGTTAAGTTTTCGGAGCTTGAGGATTTCTTGGATTCTCCTGTTAAAAACTTTTCTTCAGGTATGAAAACAAGATTAAGTTTTTCAATTGCAACTATAATGGAACCTGACATTTTGATCGTAGACGAGATATTAGCTGTAGGTGACGCTCTTTTCAGAAAGAAATGTATGGAGAGAATGAATAAGATGCTGTCGCACGGTACTACACTGCTTTTGGTTTCGCACAACATTTCTGATATTGAAAAGATGTGCAAAAAAGCTATGTGGATAAACCGAGGAAAAATGGTTATGTCAGGTGATGCAAAAGATGTTTGCACTCAATATCAGGAAAAAATTGCAAAAATGAAAGAAAAAGAGCGTTTAGAAAAGGAAAAGAAAAAAGCTAAAGAAAACAGCAAAAAACAATAATTACGATGTATTAGAATCCTCCGGAATTCTTCGGAGGGTTAAGCATTTTGAGGGGGAATTTAAATGTCAGAGCTTTTAAAAAACGAACGTATTATCTTAGCTTCCGGTTCTCCTCGCCGCAAAGAGCTGTTAAGCTTTATAACAGATGATTTTGAGGTGATCCCTGCAAGAATTGACGAGCATGTTGACCTTATTATACGGCAGGAAAGAGTTGCGGAAGCACTTGCAATAAGAAAGGCAAAAGCAATCAATGCTCCCGGAGCATTGATTATCGGCTGCGACACGTTGGTTTTGTGCGACTCAAGGATTTTTACAAAGCCTAAAAACAGAGCAGACGCATTTAATATGATAAAATCCCTTTCAGCAAAAACTCACAAGGTCTTAAGCGGAGTTTGCCTTAAAAAAGACGATAAAATAAAGTCCTTTACAGTTGAAACTCAAGTTACCTTTTATCCCATTTCCGATGATGAAGCAACATGGTATTTATCAACAGGAGAACCGTTTGATAAGGCGGGCGCATATGGTATACAGGGATACGGCTCGGTTTTGGTAAAGAAAATCGACGGAGATTTTTACAATGTTGTCGGACTTCCTGTTTCAAGACTTAAACGAGAGCTTTTAAAGTTTGTAAACGAGGGCAGTAAATAGTTATGGGATTTTTTAAAAGAGAAAAGAAAACTAAACTCAAGGATATAGTAGAATTCCACGGAAAAAGAGTAAGCTATGCTGTTGAAATTCTTGACGGCAAGGAAAAGGTTCTTGGAAGAAACGGAGGAATCTCTGTAAACGGCGACTGTGTGGCTCTTCTTTTAGAAGCAAAAGAGATTTTTCGGTGCAGTGTAAAAAACATCAAAATGGGTACTCTAATGAGCGGCAACGGCGCAGATATAACAGGCTTTGACGAAAACGAAAACAGACAACGTCACATTATAGCTTATTACAGTAATCTCAGGCAGTAAGGAATGATATAAATGGGAAAAATCAGAGCGGCTGCGGCAATAATCGCCTGCAGACTTACAAGACTCATGCTAAGAGCTGTCGGAAAGGGCGGAACAAGCCTTCCCGGAATGGTAGCGGTAAAGCTCTATAAAGGAATTTTATCGGAGCTTTCAAAGAACGTAAACACGATAATTGTCACCGGAACAAACGGAAAAACTACCTCCTCACGAATGATTGAGCAAACCCTGATTGAGTCTGACAGAACATATTTTTGCAACAAAAGCGGAGCTAACATGCTCGGTGGAATTGTTGCTGAGTTCTGCGAAAACTCAACTATTACGGGAAAGAAAAAATATGACTGGGCGCTTATCGAATGTGATGAGGCAGCATTTAGAACCGTTTCAAAATATATAGACGCTAAGTGTATACTTGTTACAAATATTTTCAGAGATCAGCTAGACCGTTACGGTGAAGTGACTCATACATTAAACAGCATCATTACAGGAATCAAAAACTCAAAAAATGCTGTTGTATGTCTTAATGCAGATTGTTCTCTTACTGTTTCTATTGCTGACAGCATAGATAACAAAATCATATACTACGGTGTTGACAAGGCAATTTATGAGCATACAGTTAAGGAGGTTTCCGACGCGCCGTACTGTATAAAATGCAAATCAAAGTATGATTATTCTTACCGGACCTTCGGACATCTGGGAGGATTCAAGTGCAGCGGCTGCGGATACAGCCGTCCTTCGCCGACAGTATCTGTTACTGATATATTTGAAACAAACGACAGCTATTCCCTCGTTTCGCTGAATATCGGAGACAATGAATTCAAGGTGAAAATCAATCTTCCGGGCGGATATAATATTTATAACGCTGTAGGAACTGCATGTGTTGGTTATGCTTTGGGATTTGACTCAAAAACCGATGTTTTTGCGCTTGAGAATTTTGAATGCGGATTTGGCAGAATGGAAATGCTTCCGATAAATGAAGCCAAACTTCGCATGATACTTGTAAAAAATCCTGCCGGCTGTAATCAGGTTTTAAATTTTCTTTGCAACAACAAGGAAAGCTCGCTGTTTATCGTTGCGCTTAACGACAATTATGCTGACGGAACTGATATTTCATGGATATGGGACGTTGACTTTGAAAAGCTTACTTCGGTTGAGGACAAGCTTTGTGAAATATGGGTAACGGGAATCAGGGCAGACGAAATGGCGATGAGGTTTAAATATGCAGGAATAAGCACTGAAAAAATCAAAGTCAAAAAAGATTATGACTCACTTATTAACGACATCGGTAGCTACAAGGGATTTGTATATATGATGCCGACATACACAGCAATGCTTGCGATAAGAAAAAAAATAGCCGATAAATTCGGCTTTAAGGAATTCTGGAAATAGGAGGCAAACAAATGAAAAAGATAACAATTTGTCACCTGTATCCTGATGTTTTAAACCTCTATGGAGATAGAGGAAATATTATTGCCCTTAAAAAGCGACTCGAATGGCGTGAGATAGAATGTGAGATAAAGGAAGCCAACATCGGCGACAGCATTGATGTTGACTCCACTGATATTTTCTTTATCGGAGGAGGTCAGGACTTCGAGCAGGAGGTCTTGCTTAAGGATTTGTCCTCAGGAAAGGGTGAGCAAATAACTCAAGCTGTTGAATCAGGCAAGGTTTTTCTTGCTATTTGTGCAGGATATCAAATACTTGGAAAGTATTACAAAACCCATACGGGTGAGATCTGTGAATTTATAGGGGCTTTAGATGTTTTTACCGAAGGTCAAAAGCAAAGAATGATCGGTAACTACACTTATGAATGCGAGCTTGACGGACAAAAAACAAAGATCATTGGTTTTGAAAATCATTCTGGAAAAACCTATCTCGGTCAAAACGTAAAGCCTTTTGGAAAGGTTTTATACGGTAACGGCAACAACGGTGAAGACCACACCGAAGGGGCTAGATATAAAAATGTATATGCAACATATGCACACGGACCTGTTTTGCCTAAAAACCCAAAACTTAGCGATGAGCTTATTAAAATAGCCCTTAAAAACCGATACGGCGATATTTCGTTAAGCGAACTTGACGATAGCTTTGAAAATAATGCTCATGAATATATGGAAAACAGACTTTTAAATAAGTAAAGAAATAAACTTGATTACACATAAAAAGCGTGAAGCACCTGAAAAAGGCGTTTCACGCTTTAGTTTTTTACTCAAAATATCAGTTATTCTCCTACTCATCCTCTAAAGGATCTGTCTGATCATCAGAATCTGTTTCCTCAGGAAGCGGATCATCTATTACCGGATCGGTTACTATAGGATCAGGATCAGTTACTATCGGATCAGTATCTTCTACATCTGCCGATGAAAAGGTTGTGTTCTCTTCAGGTTCGGTATATCCGGTATTGTCTTCTACAGAGTTTTCTGTTGTAGTGCCCGTAGGTTTCCTGGTAATTATTTTAAATGTAGTAGTTCGGCTGGTGGTCGAACTCAAATCAACATCCTTTGCCTTTGTGGTTTTACCGGTTGTAGTCTTATCCTTTGCAGAATTTGTTGTTTTTGTATCAGGTACCTGCTTCTTTGCGTTTTGGGCCAGCTCAACCTTAACTCCTGTATAATAATGCTTTAATATTTGATCAAATTTCAGTCCATCCTTAACCGCATAATAATTTGCACCCTGCTGGCTCATTCCCACTCCATGCCCATAACCGTAAGTAGTAAAAGTGAATTTACCGCCTTTGTAGCTTATTATGAAAGCATTTGATCTAAGTCCGAAAAGACTTTTTATAAAATCCCCCGTAACTTCCGTTCCATCACAAAACTCAACCGTCTTTACATAGCTTCCGTCATAGGTTTCGGTTATTTTAAACCAATCCTCCGGGTCGTCAGTCAGCTCAACACCATACCTAAATGCAAGATTCATCTGCACAAGGGTTTGACTTAAGCTCTTCTCCTCTTTATAATCCGATGCCAATTTATCATAATTACTTGTAACGGACAAAAGATACGGCACAGAGCCTCCCCATGCGTTTCTGCTTGAAGCGGTAATCCCTGCAGATGAAGCCGAAAATACGGTGTTAGCTATTTTTCCGTTATATGTACAAACAAGTCCTTCTACCGATTTTACTGCATTTTCAATTTTGCTTGTATAATTTGCGTTGAGTCCAAGCTCAGGTATCTGACCTGTGCTTTCACAATAAAGAATCGTTGTGTAAGCGGCTACAGCCTGCGCTTTGAGCGCTTCTGTAGAAAAAGACGATCCCATCTCTCCGTTTACTACCTGACATAAAATATCAAAACCATCGCTTGTCACAAGCTTTCCTGTGTCAATATTCCGCACCGTATGGCGCTCCTTTGAAATATCCCCCGCCTCATATGTTTGCGCCTTCGCAATAGCGGAAACATACGGATTAGAGCTGGTTTTACCGCTAATTACAAACTCCTTGCTATAAGCAGTTGTTTTCTTTAACGTTGTCAATGAAGTCGTTGTTGTTTTATCCGATTGGGACGAAACAGAGGTTTCTTCAGCTTCGGTAACCGTTTCAGAGATATTCTCCGAAGCGATGTCTGTCGAAACGGTTTCTTTTGCAACAGGCACCTTTCGGCTTCCTGATGCAAGCACAGCACAAACAACACCTAAAATTATAACTGCTAATGAAGTAGCCATAATCGCAGTAATTCTTCTGACTTTAACAATCTCTTCTGTTTTTTCCTTGCTGAAAATTTCCTTTAATTTTATCACTTTATATCCCTTTCCAAAAAAAGAAGTCAAGGACATCCCCTAACTTCTTTCGCAATAAAAAACTTATCCTACTAAATAAACGTCACAGTAGCGAACTCCCCAGTTGCAAGCTTCCTGATGGCTGTCAAAATATAAGTCAATTACATTTCCGTCTATTGATCCGCCTCTGTCCTCAACGGTATAAACATTTCCGTTGAACATAAGCTTTGTTCCGAAAGCATATTTAGATGAAGCAGCAATAGTTCTTCCCGCTGTAGCTTTAGTTCCGCTTGCTGTATGACCCGTAGAACCTGCTCCGCAGCACGATTCACATGAACAATAAGCCGTTACTTTAAAAGTTCCTAAAAGCTTTGAACTTGTGCTTGTGCTTTTCGCTGAGCTTTGGGTTTTAGCTTTAGTTGTAATAACAGTTGTAGTAGTCATCTTCGGCTTTGTGCTTTGCAGATACATGCTAAATACATATCCGCTCTTACCGTTATATTTAACCGGATACCATCCGTCCTTAGCATTTCCCGTTACTGTAACAAGCGATGCGTTCGGAATAACCGTTACCTTTGAATACCCTGTTCCTGCCCCGCTTCTTAAGTTAAGCTCATCATTTGTGTACATTTCATAAGTCTTAAATGCCTTAGTAGTTTTTGCCTTAGTTGTTGCAACCGACGTAGTGGTTTTCGCCTTAGAAGTTGTTTTCAGCGCATGCGTGATTGCCGCCTGCGTTGCAGCTTCTGTAGTAGTAACCGTTGTAGCCTCGGTTGTTTGCTCCGTCTTTATAGCAGTAGTAGTCTTGCTAATAGACGATGTTATTTTTTCTGTTTGAATCTCTGCTGTCAAAGCAGGAGCCTGCGCTTCATAAACATTCATGTCCGCAGAGTTTTCCTGAGTCTGCTCCGTTTCATTTTTAATCAAACTGTCAGCAGCTTCAATTTCTCCTGTGAATACTGATAGTGAAATTGCACCTGCCGCCAAAATCATTGCAGCTCCAATGCAAAGCTTCACTCCAATTCCCTTAAAAGATCTTCCGCTTTTTTCAGTACGAAAAATCTCTGAGGATGCATCCTTCAGCTTCATTTCAATCACTTTGCCTTTCCGACAGCTATAATACAGCTGTCTTTCTTTCAAAATGCCCTCTCCAAAGAATTTTGAAAATCTGTTTTTATTTTTCACCTTATCCTTTTTCTATTTTTATTTTCGGATTAAGGTTAAAAGCTAGTTAAATTGTTCTCTCTATTCATGTTACTGACAAATCATAAATTAAACTGTCTGCTCTTAATTTTTGTTGTCAACCGGTTATTCTGATTCTTGATTCATAATTCCTGATTCAAAATTAAATTAATAATCCCAGCCCTTATACATAGTAACCTGTCCCCATACGTTTACCCATGAAGACGGCAGCTTTATATCTTTGTCGTCTTTCTTTTTATATGACGCTATCATCTTATTTATGTCTTTTTGGGTTTCATCAGCTCTGATTTTTCTCGCTGTAATAACCCATCTTAATCCCTTGACCTCGTTTGAACAGGTAGAAAGAGTTATATATTCATCATCCGCAGTGCAGTCTATATTGCTTGAATACCAGCTTCTTTCAGTAATCCCCTTATAAAAGTTTTCAAAGCTGTAATGCTCATCTGCGTCCGAATCAAAATTTCCGTATCTCCAGTAATCAAACATTGCATCAGTATCTTGCTTCTTTTCACTCGTTCCGATAAAAGCAGCGACAATTACATACTGATCTCCGCTTGTATATATCGTATCGAAATCAATTATAGCATTTTCTTTAAGGAAGTCAACGCCTCTCTTATACTCGTGAAGATGAGTAAACATAACGCCAAGACTCCTCATGTTATGTCCGTAAATTACTATGTTGTCAGCTCGCTCATATCCCGTTATAGGGTAATAGTAATCCGCAAAAAGCGATCCCCACTGACAATATTCCTTATAAGGATTTTTGTAAAGATAGTAATCGTTATCCTTATACTGAAGCACCGGATGATTTACATAACAGGTCTTTTCATCATCAGGATCAGAGCGGAACGAGTCAATTTTAAGCCAACCTACAACGTCCTGATTAAGCGAATAAAGATCGTACCACTGCGGAAGCATATTATTCGGAACGACAACATTCGCAGGAAGAGTTGTTTTCTCGGCCTCTGCCTTCGGAGCAAGCTCCTGAAGCGACAGTATTTCGTTTTTGCTCTCTTCATTTCCGTAATAGAAATCTATAAGCTGTGAAACCGATATAGAAAAAACCACCAGTGACACAACGAATATAAATTTTCTGAAAAGATCGGAAACCGTATCTCCTCTCCACGGAACAAAATATTTAATTACTCTTAAAAAGAAGTTAGTATCGTCCTTTGACGGGAGAGCTGAAAGTTCATTTTTTATTGACATATGCTTTACCTCGATTCATTTTCTTCGCCAAGCGCTTTCAATACCATTTTGAGCGCCTCATAGGTTGTAAGCCGTCTAATGGTTTCCCTTTTTAAGTTTTCTCCCCTGTTATAGAGCATAAGATTTTTTGCAAACGTTTTATTATCGGTCGCTATAGAAACCCAGACAGTTCCCACAGGCTTTTTATCTGTTCCGCCGTCAGGTCCTGCGATTCCGGTAACTCCGACTGCTATGTTACTGGACGCCAGCATTTTAACTCCGTTTGCCATTTCTATAGCCGTCTGCTCGCTCACCGCTCCGTATTCATTTAATGTTGAGCTTTTAACTCCAAGAACACTTTCTTTTATTCTGTTTGAATAAGAGCATATTCCGCATTCATAAACCTTACTTGCGCCGCTTACCGAAGTAATAGCTTCGCTAAGCATTCCGCCGGTACAGCTCTCTGCAAACGCTATGGTGAACCCATGCTCTGATAACCATTTTACCACTTTTACGGCAGTAGTGTCAATACTATTTGTAATCAATTTGTCACTTTTGTCATATTGCACTCTTATTCACCGCC
>USCU01000042.1 GCA_900553335.1 uncultured Ruminococcus sp.
GAGATTGCCTCTTGTCTCGTGGGCTCGGAGATGTGTATAAGAGACAGGGATATCAGTTATGATGAAACTATGCGGCTTGCGGAAACCATAAGAGAGAAATCTTAGTGATATAAAGGATGAAACATATGAAAAAAATTTTATCTGTTTTGTGTGCTGTGGCAATTGCATTTTGCTGCATGACATATACAGCTTTTGCTGAGAATACTAATGATAACGGGAGCATTTCAACTTACAGTTTGGTGTTTAATACTAACGAAAGCGATTTAAAAGTTTCAGGCAAAATCGCAACTTGTGTAAGCGAGGTTAAAATATCTAGCAATGATGCAATGATTTATGTTATACAAACGCTTCAAAAGCAAAGCGGCTCGGAATGGACTAATACAAAGATAGCCAGCCAAATGTTTGATTCAAATAAAGCTAAATTTACTAAAATATATACTTCGCTGTCAAGCGGAACTTACCGTGTAAAAACGGACGTAGTAGTATATCTCGGTTCTAATGCTGAAAATACTACTTCTTACAGCATTAAAAAAACGATTTAATGCTATTTACTTTGATATCTTCACACAGGATGCAATACACACTAAGGAAAACAGCAGGACTTAATTTTAGTTCTGCTGTTTTTCTTTTTTTAGTTGACACATATAAACAGATTTAGTAAAATAGAATATAGAATATGTAAAGTAACTTTAAAGTGGGTGAAATAAATGGCACAGACGAAAAGAAAAACCGGTTCGACAGCAAAAACTTCAAAAGCAAGGGCCAGTCAGACAACACGAAACGGTACTGCAAGAAAAACGACTGCTGTGAAAAAGACGGCAAAGAAAACAGAGCCGATAGTAATTGCAAGGACACAGAAGGACAATAGTTGGCAGCCGTTGGTTAGAAGCAGCAGGAAAAACTTTCCGGTAACACAAACTCAAAGCACTTCGACAAAGAAAAAAAGGGGTGCTAAGAAAGGAAATAAAAAGAATATGACCGACTCGAAGCTTGCAGCGATTACTATATCCGCAGTATTTGGGGCAATATTTTTGATAGTGCTTTTGGTCTTTTTGTTTAACGCTTTTGATCTAAAGCTTTGGTAGTTTAAAACCTTTTACAGAAAATTTTCTGTAAAAGGTTTTTGTGTTATAAAATCGACATTTCTTTTGAGCGGTCTGATATATAATAGCATTGTACATTATTATACCGATAGCAAGCGGCTGTCAGACGCATTTTTTTAATAATATCAATGATATCCCCGCCTTAATGGCAGAGGGTTACATTTATTTTTTATAATGGAAAACGTTATCTCAATCTGAAAAACTAATGATCATTGAATGACGGGACGACACCACATATTGAAGCGAGGCAGGAGAAAGTGACAATTTATGTAGATGTTCTGATACTTACAAATGTATACATAACGTATTTTTTCATTAAATCGGTCATGTTGGTTTCACATAGAAAGTATACTGTGTTTAAAGTGATATCAGCATCTTTAATCGGAGGAATATCGTCGCTCCAGATATTTATAAGCGATAGTCTGTTTTTTAGCTTTGCAGTAAAGCTTATTACTCTTTTTATAATTTCGCTTATACTATCCGGGTTAAGGCTAAAAACGCTTTTTGACACAGCAGGAAAGCTGATACTGGTTAATTTGCTTTTTATAGGAATGTGCGTTTTAATATGGAAGATCCTAGGAAGAGCGGTATATATCATAGGAGTAACAGTATATTTTGATATCTCGCTTATAATACTGGTTTTGGTAACTGCGATTACATATGCAGCATTTTGGATATACGATTACATAAGTTTCAGAAACTGTGCAAAAAAAGGTGCGAGTGTTGAGATAAAAACCGAAAGTGTTTCTGTAAGACTTGATGGAATAAGCGATACCGGAAATTCTCTTTACGATTTTTTTTCGCAGAAGTCAGTGATTGTTTGCAGTTCAGATGAGCTTGAAGCGGCTTTTAAAAACAAGCTGTATAAGCTTCTTCCGTATTCGACCGTCAATGGAAGCGGACTTATAAAAGTATATACTCCAAAGTGTGTTTATATTGATAACAGACAGGTGGACGTTAGTATAGCGATAACAAAGCTTGATGAAACAAAAGCAATTTTTAATCCAAATATTTTAAGATAAGGACAACAGACAATGATTACAACAAAACTTAAACTATTTTTCAAAAATCAAATATTAAATAAGCTGTTTGGAAAATTTGAAATTGATTATATCAATGGAGCTGATTCTCTTCCTCCGCCGCTTGGAGAAAAGGAAGAGAAGATAGCTTATGAGCTTTTGAAGGCAGGAGATAAGAAGGGAAAAGAGCTTTTGATCGTTCACAATCTCCGCCTTGTAGTTTATATTGCAAAGAAGTTTGAATCGACAGGAATAGGCCTTGAAGATCTTATATCAATAGGTACAATAGGACTCATCAAATCGGTAAATACATATAATCCCGATAAGAACATAAAGCTTGCAACTTATGCATCGAGGTGTATAGAAAATGAGATTTTGATGTTTTTAAGAAAGTCAAATCAATACAAAAACGATATATCAATAGATGAGCCGCTTAATATTGACTGGGATGGAAATGAGTTGTTGCTTTCTGATATTTTAGGAACTGACAACGATATAGTTATGAGAGGAATCGAAAGCGAGGTTGAACGTCAGCTTGTACTGAAGGAAATAGAGAAACTAAGCGGACGTGAAAAAACAATAATGAAAATGAGATTCGGAATAGACAGCGGACATGAGATGACGCAAAAGCAGGTTGCCGATGTTGTCGGAATATCTCAGTCTTATATATCAAGGCTTGAAAAGAAAATACTTAAGAGGATCAAACGAAATCTAGAGAAGATATGCTGAATTAAACATAAGACAGTATTGATGTCTGTCATATTTATTTAGCTGCTTATTAGCTGCGTCATGATTTTCAGCTAGACAATATGCGATTTGCACAAATTAAAAACCTCGAAGCCAAAAACGAGATATCCCTTAACGAGAAAATAAAACCTAATAGGAACAGCAAGAGGTTGAATTGTATTTGATACGATCGGCCTCTTTGCTTATTTTTGATTTGAGCAGATACTTGACACACTTCGTTTATCCGAATATAATAAATATATACTTTGGATATTCGCATACTTTATACGGAGGAATAGAAATGGATTATATATCGGTCAAGGAAGCATCTGAGCGTTGGAATGTTTCAGAGCGTTGGATTCAGAAGTTATGTGAAGAAGGGCGAATCAATGGAGTAAAACGCTTCGGGCATTCATGGATGATTCCTAAAGATGCTAAAAAACCGAATGATTTGAGAAAGAAGGGCGGTGGAAATTATGTACAACCCTCAACTTGATACATTTCTGCATGTGGCGGACGCAGGCAGCTTCAACAAAGCGGCGGAAGAGTTATACGTCACACCGACTGCCGTTATTAAGCAGATTAATCTACTTGAGTCAAAGTTGGATGTTAAGCTGTTTGAAAGAACGCATCGCGGACTTGTTCTGACAAATGCAGGCAGATCGCTTTATAATGACACAAAATACATCATTCAGTATTGCCGGGATTCTGTAATACGCGCAAAAAACTCCATGCAGGAAGATACGAATATTATCCGCATTGGGACCTCTCCTATGACGCCGGCACAGTTTTTAATGGATATGTGGCCTAAAATTCATGCAGTATGTCCTGAGGTAAAATTTCACCTTATCAATTATGAAAACACTCCCGAAAATGCCAAAGAAATTTTGAACAATTTGGGTAAAAATATTGATATTGTCGCAGGATTATATGATTCGGAATTTTTGGATTATTATAAATGCAGTGCGCTTGAGCTTTCCAAAACCCCGATACGCTGTGCAGTTCCGATCAATCATCGGTTAGCTGAAAAACAAACGCTGACCGAAGAAGATTTATATGGAGAGAATTTCATGCTGATAAGACGCGGTTGGAATAAGTATTTGGATCTGATGCGGGATGATTTATGGAAAAATCATTCACAGATCAACATTGTTGATTTCGATCGTTTTAATCTAAGCGTATTCAATCGCTGCGAAACGGAGAATAACATAGTAATGACTATTGACAATTGGGTAAATGTTCATCCAATGTTTAAAACGATTCCTGTTAATTGGAATCACACCATTCCATTTGGCATTTTACATTCGCCGACTCCTTCAGATACTGTTCAAAAGTTTTTAGATGCGGTGCGGCAAGTATATTAAGACGGCAAATATAGTCATAACTCTAAGGTATATACTGATGAACGAATCGAGACTTCTCATAAAGCCTCGATTTTTTTATAATATAAACAGATAGAATGAAACTCACTTTTGACGGCGCAGCTGTCTGCGGCAAAGCAGCAAGCTATATTAAAAGGTTCTCGTTCTGGTCAAAATCCTTTGCTTTTGGGTACTGTAGAGGTTCTTATAATAAAGTCGGAGAACAGAAAGGCTGGTGAAACGATTTGAGAAAATATGCAGGACCATTGATGTTTCTCTGTCTGCTGCTTGCCTTTGCAGGATGCGGTCAAGTAAAAGAAACGCTAAACAGCAGTAATAGAGATACTTCATCAGAAACTTTTTTTGAACAAACGGAGAATAATATGCAGACAACCAAAACCCGTGAGGAACTTTATACGCTCAATACAAAGATATCTGATGTGATTTCTGATCCGGTGTTTGGTAATTACGGCAGATTGATATTTCCCGTGAATAGTGAATATTACAGCGGGGATACGCTGGGAGAACTTCGGTTGACATGGTATAGCCATACTGATCCGAATAAGACGGTGGAGATCGCAAATTACATGAAAAGCCATGCAGAAGCGGGCGATGCGTTTTTTTACGATATCTATACCGATGAAGAAAAAGCTGCTGATCCCGCAAAAGCAGATACGGGGGTGTTTTTCTTCAAAGGCGATCCCGGCGCAAGGTTTGCAATCTGCAATGCAGGCGGCGGATTTGCTTATGTAGGAGCGATGCACGACAGCTTCCCTCACGCTTTGGAGTTATCAAAGAAAGGCTACAATGCTTTCGCTTTGATTTACCGTCCCGGTGCACAGACGGCTTGTGAGGATTTGGCACGGGCAATCGGCTTTATTTTCGATCACGCTGAGGAGCTGGAAGTAAATACCGACTGCTACTCTTTGTGGGGCGGCTCGGCTGGCGGCAGAATGACGGCCTATCTCAGTTCCCATGGAACGGAAGCCTTTAGCGGTGGCAGCTACCCAAGACCGGGAACTGCGGTTATTCAATATACCGGGCACAGCGAATACACAAGGAGCGATCCTCCCACCTATATGTGCGTTGGTGAGGATGATGGAATCGCAAGCTGGCGCACAATGGAAAACAGAGCAAACACCATGAAATCAGTTGGGATTGATGTTGAGTTTCACAAATATCCGGGACTTGGCCACGGGTTTGGTCTGGGTACCGGAACAACCGCAGAGGGCTGGTTTGATGGCGCCGTGGCATTTTGGGAAAAACAAATGTAAATACATATAAAGGAGAATACACCATGAAAAAGAAATTTATCAAGTTTTTATCCGTTTTTATCGCACTTTTAACGCTTTGTCTAAGCCTTAGTGCCTGCGGAGGCGGAGATCACAATGCAATCGACAATGCGCCGGAATCGGCAGTAAACGGCGACAGCAAGGTTCTTGTTGCCTACTTCTCATGGTCGGGAAACGGTCAGCAGATGGCAAGATGGATATCGGAGGAAACAGGCGGCGATCTGTTCCGCATTGTTCCGTCAGAACCATACGGTGAGGATTTTGATTCCTGTGCTGACCGTGCAAAAAATGAACTTGACAACGAAATCCGCCCGGAGTTGTCCGAACATATTGACACCGACATAATGGCACAGTACGATGTGATTTATATCGGTTTCCCTGTATGGTGGTACGACCTGCCGATGCCTGTCTGGACTTTTCTCGAAGAATACGACCTTTCAGGTAAAACGATTATCCCATTCTTCTCCCACAACGGCAGTTCTAACGGAGCAAACAGCGTAGATCGGGTTGCAGAGCTTGCCAAGGGTGCGACTGTTCTTAAGGATAATGCTCTTTCATTGCGCGGCAGTTCGGTTGCTGAATCTGAAAAAGAAGTGAAGGATTGGGCATCGGGATTTTCAAAAGAAAATTGATCGGGAGGTATTGTAATGAATAACTTTATTTATGAAAATCATACAAAAGTCTATTTCGGTAAAGGTGGTGTTAAGGAATACCTTCGCTGTTTGATGAAGAAGATAGGAAACACGGTCATGCTGGCCTACGGCGGAGGTTCTGTTAAGAAAAATGGTATTTATGACGAAGTAACAGCCATTTTACAAAAGGCAGAAAAAACAGTAATTGAGTTTTCAGGCATCATGTCCAACCCAACATATGCCAAAGTGCAGGAGGGCGCTAAGCTTGCCCGTGAAAACCATGTGGATTTTATTCTTGCAGTAGGCGGAGGCTCGGTCATTGACTGCTGTAAAATTGTATCCGCACAAGCAAAGCTTTCGGAGGATATTTGGGAGATGGAAACTGTCAAAAAGACATATCCCACAGAGTTTATTCCTATGGGCGCTATTGTGACCGCTTCGGGAACAGGGGCGGAAATGAACGCAGGCGCAGTAATCACCAACGAAGAAAAGAAAATCAAAGCGGGGATTTTCGGTGCACAGGCCGAGTTTGTGTTTCTTGATCCGACATATACGATGTCCGTACCGTTTGAACAGGTCATTTCGGGAGCATTCGATACTCTCAGCCACGCTATGGAAACCTACTTCGGCAAACCGGACGACAACAATCTGTCTGATGATATAAACGAAGCGGTTATGAGAAGTGTTATCAGGAATATTCGCATCCTGCTTACAGACAACGAGAACTACGATGCAAGAAGCGAGCTGATGTGGGCGTCATCCATGGCAGAAAACGGTATTTTGAAAATCGGCAAAATTACTGATTTTCAGTGTCATCAAATTGAACACCAGCTTGGAGCATATACCGACTGTAATCACGGTCAGGGGCTTGCTGTCATTCATCCTGTTCTATATCGCCACATTTATAAAGACGGTGTGAAACGCTTTGCTCGTTTTGCAAAGAATGTATGGGGCATTGAAGATAAGAGAAAAGATGAAGAAACGGCGCTTGCAGGTGTGGAGGCTTTGGCAGAATTTATTAAAGAAATCGGACTACCAACGAGTTTTACACAAATGGGCATTTCGGCAGATACTGATTTTCATGCGATTGCAGATTCCACCAACATCACCGCAGGCTGCTGCAAAAAGCTGACGCACGATGAAATTTTTGAAATACTTAAAGAGTGTATTTGATTTTGAAAGGACAGTAATTTAACATGAAAAAACTAACTGCTATTTTAATGAGCGTGTTGCTTGTAATCAGCCTCGCTGCTTGGAGCAGTCAATCTGTTTTAAGAGAAACGGAAGAAGATTCAAAAAGTCAATCTGAACAACTTATCGGCGATATTAATAACGATGGGAAGATTTCTTCTGCTGATGTAGGACTCGCTAATTCACACGCCAAAGGCATTACAATGCTTTTGGGCGATATGTTTAAAGCTGCTGACGTTAATACTGACGGCGAAATTACTTCAGCTGACGTTGGAATGATAAACGCTCACGTTAAAGGCATTAGGCCGCTTGAAGGCTCTGCTATACCGTCCACTACAGAACCTACAGAGCAGCCTGCTACTGAAATAGAAGGTAAAACGCTGATCGTATATTTTTCATGGTCTTCGAATACGGAAAGAATGGCGAATACGATCAAGGAACAGACCGGCGGAGATCTTTTGGAACTTATGCCCATAACAGAGTATCCAACCGACTACACCGCTTGTACCGAGATAGCTCTGGCAGAAAGAGATAACAATGCCCGTCCTGCAATTCAGAATCTGCCTGCATCGGTTGATGAATACGATACGATCCTGATCGGGTATCCGATTTGGTGGCATACAGCTCCTATGATTATAGGAACATTCCTGGAAAGCTACGATTTGACAGGAGTGAATATATATCCTTTCTCTCAGTCGGCTTCTATGGATACCGAACAGTTTAACAATTCTATGAATTTTGTCCGTGAATGTGCTAAGGACGCAGATGTAC
>USCU01000043.1 GCA_900553335.1 uncultured Ruminococcus sp.
TTTTTAGCTTAAATTAGAAACTACTGTCTGAGGAGCAATTTTCCTCAGACAGCAGGTTTTTATTTTAAAACACTGATTTACAATTAAATACGAGTGTAGCCTAGGTACCACTCGAAAATAAAAACAAGGAGTTATTTTTATGTCTGAATTTAATTTTTTCGGTTATAAACTAAGCGTTAAAAGGCTTGTTATTCTGTCGGTAGTTGCAGCGGTTTATGTTGCGGTTACTATTGCTTGCGGTAATTTGTCGTATGCAAACATTCAGTTTAGAATTTCAGAGGCGTTGGTTTTGCTTTGCTTTTATAAAAAAGCGTATTGCCTGCCGATGATTATCGGGTGCTTTATTGCAAACATTGCGTCTACTGTAGGACTTGTGGACATGGTTGTCGGAACACTTGCAACGGTAATTGCTGTTCTTGGAATTGCAGTATGTTCCGCTGTTTTGCCGAAAGCTTTTGCAAAGATGGGAATGAGCGAGGGTATAGCGCATGCTGTCAGCATGGTAATTGCGTCCTTGTGTCCGGTAGCTGCAAACGCTGTGCTTGTAGGACTTGAGCTTTACATATTCTTAGATTTGCCGCTTGTGCTGTCGATGCTTCAGGTCGGAGCAGGAGAGCTTGTTTGCGTAACCGTTTTAGGTTCAGTTTTATTTATATGCTTAGAGAAAAATAAGCAGTTTATGGGACTGATTAAGTCAGTATAACTATAATTGATAATTGACAATGGATAATGGACGATCATTCTACATAATTTGACAAAAAATCACCCTTGTTCTATTCAATAAGGAGCAACGCTCCGTCATTCAACAAACGCCGGGCGTTAGCCCCTTAGCATTTCAGTGGGGGACAATTCCCCACTGAAATGCTAAATTGTCCCCTTGCCTCTAAGGCTAGGGGACATAATCGTTGTTATGGTCACAAGGGTGCCGGTTCTGGATACTGGAAATTCAGAAGAAAGACGCAAGAATAATCGACAATTTAATTATTACAAAAATTTAGACACAGGGAATTTTACAACTCTCTGTGTCTTTTGCTTTAATCTTCATCATTCTTCGATGCTTCTCCGGTGTCAATATTATCAATTGCAAAATCTAAGCATTGTATAACAAGCTGATTCAGAGAAATATTGTTTTTATATGCTATCTTATCGAGTTTCTCTATCATGTCTATCGGCAATCTGAATGTTTTGCTGGCAGATTCCGACTTTCCTTGTATTCTCAACATTTGCTACACACTCCTTTATTATAATTATGCAACAAAAACTGCTCAATATAAACAATCAAAAACTAATTCAAATTGAACTTAAAAATAAGTTCAATATGCAATCAAAAGTGATGTGATTATTATTTGCAGAATTGTAGCAGATATTCTTTATTTGTGCAAAATACACAAAAATAAGCAATAAATTTGTAATATGTTTTACTTGCAATTTGCAATTATTTATGATATACTTTGATTACGGGAATGAAGGTACATTACATTCCTTTCTGTTAGGTCTCCTTTGGAGACATACATCACCCTTCTAATTATGATAAAGGTGTATATTGCATTTTTAATTCAGAATTTAACTGGGTTACGGTATAGATAGTTTGCGGATTATTATGCCGTAGCAGTTATATTCTGACTTAAAATTAATCACGCCACCGTCTTTACTGGGAGGTAAAGAAGTCATAAAAGTAAGCTCCTCACAGGGATTTCTCTGTGGGGAGCTTGCTTTTTAGTATCAAACTTTCATTACATCGAGAACTGTTTTTATAAGTTCTATGGTTTTTTGTTTGCCGTCCGCTGTGATTATAAAGCAAGGGCGAGCGCCGTCGGAAAACTTTATGCGTTTTTTATAGCTTTTAGCAAGAGCTGTTATCTGTTCGGAGGTTATATCTCTTATAAAGAAGCAGATATTTTTTCCCCTCTGTGCGATTTCCGAAATTCCAAGCTGTGAAGCGGTATTTCTTAAAAGCGAAACCTCGATGAGTCCGTCAACCGAACGAGGAATTTTGCCGAACCTGTCGCAAAGCTCGTCAATAACGTCGTTTGCATCTTCCTCATTGTATATTGCAGCAATGCGTCTGTAAGCATCAATCCTCTGCGTAAGGCTTTCAATATAGGTTTCGGGAATATAAGCGTTTATTGCTACGTCTACCAAGCAGTCCTCCGGTGAAACCGGAAGCGCTTCGCCCTTTAAGGCTGCTATAGCTTCATTTAAGATACGGAGATACATTTCGTATCCTACAGCTTCCATGTGACCGTGTTGTTTTGAGGAGAGGATATTTCCTGCTCCTCGAAGCTCCAAATCCCTCATAGCGATTTTAAAACCTGAGCCAAACTGCGTAAACTCTCTTATTGCCTGAAGTCTTTTTGAAGCGATTTCGCTAAGCTCTTTTCCTCTTGTAAAAGTAAAGTACGCAAACGCTCTTCTTGAGGATCTTCCTACTCTGCCCCTCAGCTGATAGAGCTGAGAAAGTCCGAAGCGGTCTGCGTTTTCGATAATGAGAGTGTTTACGTTTGAAACGTCAACTCCTGTTTCAATTATTGTTGTGCAGACTAAAATGTCTATCTCCTTATCAACGAGCTGCCGCCAAACATCTGAAAGCTCGTTCTCGCTCATTTGACCGTGAGCTACAGCAATTCGAGCATTCGGAAGCATAGCCGAAAGCTTAGAGGCTGTATGAGTAATAGTTTCAACACGGTTGTGAATGTAGTAAACCTGACCTCCCCGTCTAAGCTCACGTTCGATAGCGTTTACAACAACAGCATCGTTGTGTTCTATTACATAAGTTTGAACAGGAAGTCTGTCCTGAGGCGGATCGTCGATAGTTGACATATCTCTTATTCCGCTCATTGCCATGTTAAGCGTTCTTGGAATAGGCGTTGCGGAAAGGGTGAGCATATCAATACCCGGGAACATTTCTTTGAATTTTTCTTTGTGTTTAACTCCGAAGCGTTGTTCCTCGTCTATTATAGCAAGTCCTAAATTTTTAAATACAATGTCCTTTTGAACGAGTCTGTGTGTTCCGATAACCATGTCCACAAGTCCTGACTTTAAGTCCTTTATGACCTTTTTCTGCTGAGTGGGCGTGCGAAACCGCGAGAGAAGCTCTATTCTTACAGGGAAGTGCTCAAAACGCTTTACAGCAGTTTGGTAATGCTGCCATGCCAAAACTGTTGTGGGAACTAAAATAGCGCATTGCTTTGAATCAAGCATACACTTCATGCAGGCTCTCAGTGCAACCTCAGTTTTGCCGAATCCTACGTCACCGCACAAAAGTCTGTCCATAGGGTATGGCTTTTCCATATCGGATTTAATTTCACTTATGCTTCTGAGCTGATCGTCAGTTTCGCTGAACTCAAATCTCTCTTCAAAATCCAGCTGCCATTCGTTATCGGGTGAAAAGGAATGGCCTTTTGAAAGCTGGCGTTTTGCATAAAGCTCAGTAAGCTCCTTTGCCATATCTTCAGCGGCGGCTTTTACTCTTGATTTTGTTTTTTTCCATTCAGCGGAGTTGAGCTTGTTAAGCCGTACCTTATTGTCATCTCCCGAACCGATATACCTGGTAACAAGGTCGAGCTGTGTAACAGGAACATACAGCACATCAGTTCCTGCGTAAGAAATGGTTATATAGTCCTTGGAAACGCCTTGATTTTCAAGCTTTTTAATTCCTTGGAATTTTCCTATTCCATAAAGCGAATGTACGACGAGATCTCCGGGGTTTATATCGCTGAGGCTCTTTATCCGTTCGCCTGATTTAAATTTGTTTTTACGCTTTTTGCTGTTTTCGCTTTGAAGCTTTGTAATAAGCGCAAGCTTTGAATCAGCATAATCAAATCCGTTTGAAAGCGAACCGGGTGTAACATATACGAATCCTTTTATAAGCTCGCTTTCGTCCCCAAGACGCTCACAGGCGATGCCGCTTTCACGCAAATCTGAAATTAAAATGTTAATCGTCTTTTCACTGCCGCCGTATAAAACGGTAGTGTAATCCCTGTCGCAAAAGGTTTTTAGCTCGCCTGCAAGAGATTTGAAATCTCCGCTCCATGCAGAGGTCTGGTAACAGCTTGCGTTTATAAGCGACTTCAGCTCAATTTTTCCGCCTCGCATAAACGTATCGAGATAAACGGTTTTTGAATCTGAAAAAACCTTGGTTACTTCAGCTGTTGTAAGATAAAAGCCGTCAAGCGGTTTAAACATTATACCTTGCTCGTATAAGATCTTAAGATCCTCAGAAAGCTGAGTAGAAAAAGCTCTTGCCTTTGAAAATACTGATTCTCTTTCACAGACTATTATCTTTGAGCCTTTAAAATAATCAAATACTGAGGTTTTTTCCGAATATGCGAGATTGTAATACTTATCTAAATTAGAGAGCGAAATTCCGCTTTCCAAAAGTTCTAAATCTTTTTCGATGTTTTCTTTGATGCTTGCTGCCTGCTTTCCTCTTGCCTTTTTTGAAAGAGCTGAAAGTAATTCGGGCATCAGGTTGCCGTCAATAAGTATTTCTCTTGCAGGACTTATCGTACACTCTGAAACTTCGCCCGTTCTTCTTTGACTCTCGGGATCGAAGGTGTATATTTTTTCGATTTCATCCCCCCATAGCTCAAGACGAACAGGGTCGGTCATTGACACACCATATATATCAAAAATATCCCCTCTCCTTGAAAACTGAGCTGCTCCCTCAACCTGCAAGAATTTTGAATATCCCGAATTTATAAGAGAGGCTGAAAGCTCAGCTATATCAATTGTATCGCCCTTTTTCAGGGTTATAGTATGAGATAAAAGGGAATCTTTCGGTACGGTTGCCTGCATAGCGGCATCAATCGGAGCAACTAAAATTTTTGCTTTTCCCGAAATAATAGAAGACAGGGCATAAAGGCGCATCTGTTCGTATTCAAAGCTTGCTCCCTCCGTATGTGTAAACAAATAATCTTTAGCAGGAAAAAGCACGGCTGTTTTTTCACCCGAAAGAGAATTAATATCCTTTACTGTCCTTACGGCTTCGGCTTCAGTATCCGTTACAACACAAACAGGCTCATGCGATGATAACGCATAAGCCAAGTGTGATTTATGAATATTTGAAACTCCTGTTACTGCGGCAGGGTATCCCCGTTTTTCGAGAGCGTCAAAAAGCTCTTTCATAAACGGAACTCTGTCCGCCATCTTTAAAAATATGTTCACTTTTTATCCTTTCATAAAAATAAATGCTTAAACTTTAAGCTTGAATTTTAAGTTATCTGTTTTTCCATTATAAAATTTGTAAGGGAGATGTCGTTTCTAATAACTTGCTGCTCTTTTACAACTCGATATCCTCTGCTTGTAAAAAACGGTTTTGCTGTAATTGATGAGTGTGTAGTTATTATTTCAACACCAAAAGCGTTTTCCAAATCGCTGCAAATAGCAGTAGCGATTCCTTGACGCTGATACTTCTCATGTACATATAATCTGTCAAGATATCCCGATTTATCAATATCTCCAAAGCCCACGAGAACCTCGTTTTTTACTGCGACAACAGTATAATGCTCTAAAAAAGACTTATTCCACTCTTCTAAATTTTCTTTTCCGGTTGCCCAAGCGTCAAGTTGTTCTTTTGTATAGTCACTGGCGTTGACTGAGTGAACTGTGTTACAGAACAATTTGACTAGATATTTACAATCCTCAGGTTTGTACTTTCGTATAATCATTCAGATTACCTTCAGTGTCTTTAATTTAAGAATTAAACTTGTTCATTGCTTGATCGATCTGTCCCGAAGCGATAAGCTTAATGCTTTCAGCAGCAGCTTTCAGTGCACAGTCTAAGCTTTCCTGCTCAGATTTTGAAAACTTAGACAAAACCCATTTTGCAAGGTCATAGTCGGGACGCGGCTTTTTTCCGACGCCTATTTTTACTCTTGGAAAATCTTCCGAGCCAGTGAGGGCAACAATGCTTTTTATTCCGTTGTGTCCTCCGTGAGAGCCTTTTCGGCGCACTCTTATTTTGCCGACATCAAGCGAAATGTCATCAAATGCAACAATTACGTTTTCTATCGGAATTTTATAGAAATTCATTGCCTCCTCTATCGCTTCCCCCGAGTTGTTCATAAACGTTTCAGGTTTTAAAACAAGACAGCTTTTGCCGGATATGTTAGAAGTAGTGTATTTTGACTTGAATTTCATTTTAAACCCGCTGTGCGGCGTATTTTCCAAAAGCTTATCTATTGTCATAAATCCTGCATTATGACGGGTATTTTCATAGGTAAGCCCGGGATTTCCAAGTCCTGCGATTATATATTCAGGTTTTATGCTTTTGTTCCCGTTTTCTATTTTTTTAAATATATCCCAAATACTCATACTTTTGGCAAGGCTTATTTCTTTAAGCCTTTTTTTGCCTCCTCTTTTTTTGCGTTAAACTTTTCAACTCTGTTTTTGAGCATTCTGTCGCCGTAGCCCTCCTTGATTGCCGCATCGCTTCTCTCTATTGCGAGCGCACCGTCGGGAACGTCCTTTGTTATAGTCGAGCCTGCTGCAGTATATGCACAGTTTCCGACTTTAACGGGTGATATAAGATTTGTATTGCAGCCGATAAACGCATTGTCGCCTATGGTGGTTCTGAACTTTTTGTCGCCGTTGTAGTTTGCTGTTGTAACTCCGCAGCCAAAGTTTACGTTTTCACCGACATCGCTGTCGCCTACATAAGTCAGATGTGCAATAGCGGTGGAATCACCTATTGTCGAGTTCTTGATTTCTACAAAATCGCCGATCTTAGCGTTGTTTGCAATTTTCGTACCCGGTCTTAAATTTACCCAAGGGCCTATTTTAACTCCGCTTCCAATTTGAGTATCAGAAGCCTGAACATTGTTAAGAGAACAGTCAAAGCCTACAACAGTGTCGCAAAGGCAGGTGTTAGGTCCGATTATGCAGCCGTTTCCGATTTTTGTTTTTCCTGTCAATACGCATCCCGAGTGAATAACCGTACCTGCACCGATTTCGACATCGTTTCCGATCGTGACGCCGTCCGTACAGGTGAATTCGATTCCGTTGTCGAGATGCTTGTTTATGTTTGCTTCTCTGGCAATTGTGTTGAGCTTTAAAAGACCTTTTCTGTCGTTTGCGCCAAGCGAAACGTTTTCGTTGTCGGAAATGTAAGCGTCAGCTCTTTTTCCACCCTTTATTAATAGTTCTATACAGTCGGTGAGATAGTATTCGCCCTGTGCATTATTGGGAGTGATATTGAACAAGACGTCCAGAAGATCTTTTGTTTTAAACCAGTAGCAGCCAGAATTTATTTCTTTTATTTTTTTCTGTTCTTCGGTACAGTCTTTTTCTTCGGTGATTCCGGATATTCCGTTTTCGGTTCGGTTTATTCTTCCATAGCCGAAAGGATTATCCACAACCGATGTTACAACCGTTACCGAGCAGTCTTTTTCTTCGTGAAGCTTAAGCGCTCCCTTGATCGTTTCCTTGTCAATGAAAGGTGCGTCGCCGCATAGAATAAGTGTGTTTCCGTCAATATTTTCTTTTAAGAAATCAACAGCCTGCATAACAGCATGACCTGTTCCCAAGCGATCTCTCTGCAAAACAGTAGGGTATCTTCCATTTAAGTAATTTGTTATAAAATGTCCTGCAAAGCCTCTTACAATGCAGATATTGCGTTCGTCTGCGCTTTCACACGCCTTTATTACCCATTCAAGCATAGGCTGACCCAAAACCTCGCATAAAACCTTAGGCTTATCAATTTTCATTCGTTTTCCCTGACCGCCGGCGAGTATTATAACTGAATTTTTCATAAATAAATCCGTCCTTTTCTTAAGGTTAATCATATTTTAAAATTGGCTAATCATTAATATTATACAATAAAATCCACATATTTACAACACCTCGAATAATTTTTTTGAGATGCATTGGAAGTAGAGTTATTTAATGCTTGTAAAATTAGAAAAAATTCTCAAAAGTTTTCCAAAAGGACTAGCATTTTACTTTTTTTTATGGTATAATCTTTTTAAGTCCGCAGCTAATGCGTTTTTAAGGCTGTATGGCAAACAAATTATTTTTTGGAGGTAGATACCAAATGAGCTGTCTCTTATACACATCTCCGAGCCCACGAGACAAGAGGCAATCTCGT
>USCU01000044.1 GCA_900553335.1 uncultured Ruminococcus sp.
TCATAAAGCCGAGAAAAGTCTTTGCCTGTGCAAACTTTTGGTCGGTATCACCAAACATCTTGTTTACAAGAGAACCCTTTCCGTGAACTACTTCGTCATGTGAAATAGGGAGCACAAAGTTTTCGGAAAACGCATAGAAAAATGAAAATGTCAATGCGTTATGATGAAAGGCTCTGTGAATAGGATCAAGCGACATATATTTGAGCATATCGTTCATCCAGCCCATATTCCACTTGAAATTAAATCCAAGTCCGCCTATGTTTGCAGGCTTCGTAACCATAGGCCACGCCGTAGATTCTTCCGCAATCATCAGGGCATTCGGAAATCTTTCAAACACAACTGAGTTAAGCTTTTTAAAAAACTCAATAGCTTCAAGATTTTCATTTCCGCCGTTTTTGTTCGGCAGCCATTCTCCATCCTTTCTGTCATAATCAAGATAGAGCATCGATGCTACTGCATCAACACGCAAGCCGTCAATATGATATTTTTCAAGCCAGTAAACCGCATTTGAAATCAGGAATGAAACGACCTCATTTTTTCCGTAATCAAATACTTTTGTTCCCCACGACTTATGCTCTCCCTTTCGCCAATCAGAATACTCATAACACGCAGAGCCGTCAAAATCAGACAGTCCCGCTGCATCCTTCGGGAAATGTGCCGGAACCCAATCCAAAATTACGCCGATTCCCGCATTGTGAAAATCGTTTATCATTTTCATAAAATCCTTCGGAGTTCCAAACCTTGAAGTCGGTGCAAAATATCCCATCTGCTGATATCCCCACGAACCGTCATAAGGATATTCGGACAGAGGCATAAACTCAATATGAGTATACCCCATTTCAGTCATATATGGTATCATTTCTTCAGCAAATTTACTGTATGTATAGAAATTACCGTCAGGATATTGTTTCCATGAGTTAAAATGAACCTCATAAATGTTCATAGGACTTTTGTATATATCCTTCTTCTCCCTGGCTTTCATATACTTTGAATCTGTCCATTTAAAGCCATCAATAGAATAGACTTTTGACGCCGTTTCAGGAGGAGTCTGCATATGCGTTCCGTAAGGATCGGCTTTTAACAGCTTATCTCCGTTACTTGCAGTTATGCAGTACTTATACAAATCGTATTCCTTAAGGCCCGAAACAAAGCCTTCCCAAACCTCGTTGTCTTTGAGGCGTATCATAACGTTTTTAGTTTCGTCCCAATTATTAAAATCACCGACAACACTTACTGATGTCGCATGAGGCGCCCAAACTCTGAAAAAATGACCTTTTTTCCCGTCAAGCTCACCCTCGTGCAAACCGAAAAAATCACCGCACTGACAATTTTTTCCCTCATGAAAAAGCATCATCGGAAAATCATAATTATCATTATAATTACCGGACATGAACATTCCTCCAACTTTTTATATCACTTTCAATAAGGGGCAACGCCCCGTCATTCAACAAACGACCGGGCTTAAGCCCCTTAGTCTTTCAGTGGGGGATTGTTTCCCACTTAAAGATTAAGTTGTCCGCCGCCTTAAAGACGGGGACATATCCGTTGTTATATATTGTACATCTTTTTCACAGTATTTGCAATAGTTTTTATTCATATTTTCCAAATCGCACATAATTTACCACGCAAATTTGTGTAAAATGACAACAATTTCTTGCAATCAGCCAACTATTTATGCTTTTCAAAGAGAAACAGAGCGAAATCACACAGTACATATATTGCTTTTGCCGATGTTTAAAGACCGATTCAACTAAAACAAAAGCACATCAAACTATCTTTACAGCGATTACAGTTACATCGTCCGGTTTAGCATTTGCCTTTTTCATACTTATTTCATCTGTTATCATTCGTATTATTTCTTTTGGAGTTCTTTTGTTTACAGACTTTTTGCTTGAAACAGCATTCTCTATTTCTCTTCTTGATATACCGTCAGAGCATATAAGCAAAATATCATCTCTCTCAAGCTTAATGCTTACAGTTTCAGGAGTAGCGCCGGATAAAATTCCCAGAGGAAATGTTTTTGCATCCAAGACCGTTACGCTCCCCTTTCTTATAAGATAGCTCAGAGCAGCTCCGCACTTTAAAACGCTTAAAGCTCCGGTTGATAAATCTATATCGGCTATGTCAAGAGTAGCGAAGCTTTCCTCCCAGCTTTTAACCCTCAAAACCGAATTTATCAATGCGGCGGCAGTAGATGCAGACGCACCGCCTGTAAGAAGTCTTGACACAAGATTTACAGTAAACATTGAATCGAGTCTTGCGCTTTTTCCCGTTCCCATTCCGTCCGATAAAACAATAAACTGTCTGTTGGAGGAGGTTTTTATAAATTCATAATAATCGCCCGAATAATCTCCGAAAACAGCGCTTGTAGACAAAACGTCCCACTCAAGTGAATAATACGGTCTTGTTGTAAACTCAAGCTTTTTCATATTTTCGGCTGAACTTACTACAGGCAAATCGAAATCTGCACAAGCTGCCTCTCCTATATCGACTGTAAGCTTTACAAGATCAGGCTTAGAGCTTTTCGGAAGATAGATTTCTACCTTTGGCCTGTTTGACGAATCAATATAAGCGCATATTTTGGCATTTTTAATTCCCTGTCTGTATACAATATCGGCAATACTGTCCGAAAGCATAGCATCGATTTTGTTGAGTTGTCTGGTATCGTCAGAAAGATCGTCAAAGAGCTGTGACATAATTTTTAACTGTGAGCATAGAAGTTCTCTCATCTCACTCATTTTATACTTTCTGTCCTGCTCATACTGAAGACTCATATACAGCATATTATAAGAACTCATCAACACCTCTTTTTTACAGCAATCGCCATGCTTGTTTCTTATGTCCTCCAGCGTTATTGCTCCGTTTAAATTTGCCCGCATCGCAAGCTGTAAAAAAGCACTCTTAACGCTGGACGCATTATGTTCCCAGCATAAAGCGAATCTGCTGCAATCTCTGCACACACAGACTCTTACTTCTTTTGATAAGTCGGGAGGTTCGATTTTCTTTTCCAATGCTTCCGTAACGCTTAATATCTGATCCCTTATGACGTTTACATTTTTTGATGCAAACTCCAGTCTTGAAGCGGCCGTTTGGCATGAAAGCTCAGGCGATTTATGCTTTCCTCCTACGAGTCTGAATGCCGAAAGAATTTTATTATCGGGAAGGCATAAATACAATACTGCACCTACTATAATATCTGCCAGAAGCTTAAAGGAATCAGCATTTGTTCCCATTATAAATATTCCGCCTACAGCACTCACTATCAGCGATATCACCACAGCAACAACTCCAAGGGAGGAAAAAGCTCCGCATATAAGCCCTGCTACTGCTAAAAGCAGAGTGTTCTTCGCCATTTCAGGCGAGCATATGATTACTCCGACAGCGCAAAGCGCTCCGTAAATAACTCCTCCTATGTACTTATATTTATTTGCCGCAAACAGCATCACAGCAACGCCGACAGCTCTTCCGAAATTAATTCCAAGAATTGATACGCTCGTTAAGGTTGAAACGGCAATCACAAATATAAGCGCTATCATAACGCCTATCCTGCCATTCATTTCAAACATACCGTTATTTGAATACTTCTCATAACACACTTTTACTGAATATGTAATTGAAAATATCAAAAACGCGCTTAATAATCGGTAAAGCACAGCTTCAAGCTCACTGTTTGAAACAAGACTTATGATTGCCGAATACAACAGATAGGAAGAAGCGGCCATAAGAGCAGTTACTGTATGTGTTTCACCTTGTGAGCGATTTGCTATAAGTCGTATAGCGATTAAAGTTGCTATCGAACAAAGATTTATTATCCCGTCAAAAACAGTTCCGTTTATTATGTACGACAAAAGCGACGCCGCAAGAGAAAAAATCCCGTAGTTATCGCAAAGCGCCGCTATAATAACATTTATCGGCGACGGAAAAGAAAACAGCTCCCCTCCCGTTGCCACAAAGCTTAGAATCATCGTTATACCTGCAAGTGAAAAACTACGCAGCTTTTCCGTGTTTTTTAAAGTTGTCTCCATTTTTAACATTCCTTACACACCTGTCTTTATAAAATTTTTCCGTCTGTTTCTCTTTATATGCGGAAAGTTATTTTTATTATAAACCTGTGTTTTAAAGAATTTTGTCAAAGGCGGTTTTTTACAAAATACAAGAAGTTATCTTTGCCTTTTTTGTTTTATAGCATAAAAAAACAGCCGAAAAAACATTCAGCTGTCAGCCTGTCGAAAAAGTATGTTTTTAAAATAACGTCGCGTAGGCGGACATGCGCCGACGCAGCGACACCTTGAGAGAAAATCGGCGGTGCGAGCCGATTTTCGACGAAAAGGGGTTTCCTAGGGGAAAAACGCAGAGCAAGACAAGCGAAGCTGTCGAAGTGAGTGTGTTTGTCCCATAGGGAGCGTTGTCGGCTTTGCCGACACGCTCAAACAGCCTAAAAACATTCGGCTGTACAACAAACATTCTATTCAATTTCATTTAAATCAAACGGAGTTCCCGGATACACTATAAAGTTCAGCCAGTTTGAAAACATTAGATTTGCGTGACATATCCATGTATGTAAAGGCTTATTTTTCGGATTGTCATCAGGAAAATAGTTGTAAGGTATATCTATAGGAAGTCCTTTTTCAAAATCTCTGAAATATTCGTCTGCTAAAGTTCTCTTGTCATATTCACTGTGCCCGAGAATAAAAAATCTTCTCATCGACTTGTCCCCCACAATATCGACTCCTGCAATATCAGACTCCGCAAGTATTTCAAGCTCAGAAACTTTTTCAATATCGCTTCTTCTAACCTCAGTATGCCTAGAATGCGGCACTAAAAATTTGTCGTCAAATCCGTTTAAAATCGGATGTCTTGGGTTTAAAACGCTATGCTCAAAAACTCCGAACATCTTTTTCTCGAGCGGATATTTTTTTACACCGTAATGATAAAAAAGACCTGCCTGAGCGCCCCAGCATATGTGAATAGTTGAATAAACATGAGATTTGCTCCATTCCATTATTTCACATATTTCGTCCCAATAATCGACCTCCTCAAAATCAAGCTGTTCAACAGGAGCACCTGTAATTATCAAACCGTCAAAATATCTGTCTTTGATCTTTTCAAAGGTTGTATAAAACTTGAGCATATGCTCTTGAGGCGTTGTTTTTGAATCGTGGCTCGCCATCTGCAAAAGCTCAATATTAATTTGAAGAGGCGTATTACTCAAAAGCCTTAAAAGCTGAGTTTCTGTTTCAATCTTTTTAGGCATGAGATTGAGGATTACTATTTCAAGCGGTCGTATATCCTGGTGAGTCGCTCTTTCATCATCAATAACCATAATTCTGTCCTCGACAAGTGTTTTATATGCCGGAAGTCCATTCGGTATTTTGATAGGCATAATCCTCTCTCCTTTCAATTTTAAGAATATTGTTATTTTATCACAATTTTTTCAAATTGTAAAGCCGTTTGTCTAAAATTAAAATATAACTAAATTAAGATGTCCCCCAACCCTATAGGCGAAGGATGTCACTTAATTTTTAAATGGGTGGGATTGTATCTCCCGCTGAAAACGTTGAACAACATAGCTATGCCACTTATTAAACAAATCCTAAAACAACAAAGCGGACTCATTTGTCCGCCCTGTTAAAACAATAAATAAATCTATTCTTCTTCGCTATCTGCCGAAAGTGTTCCCTGCATAATTGCTTCAAACTCGTTTCCGTCAATTTTTTCATGTTTAAACAAATAAGCCGCAACCGCATGTAGCTTGTCGATATGCTCTCTCAAAAGCTTTTCAGCATCCTCAAAACAGCTCTCGATAAGATTCTTTATCTCATTATCTATCTGAGCTGCTATTGCCTCGGAATAATGATTTCCTCCGGCGTAATCTCTTCCTAAGAACACTTGTGATTCATCGTGTCCGTAAACTATAGGACCGAGTTTCTCGGAAAATCCGTATCTTGTAACCATATCCCTTGCTGTTGAGGTTGCACGTTCAAGGTCGTTGGAAGCACCCGTTGAAATATCATCTAAAATGATTTTTTCGGCTACTCGGCCTCCAAGCAAAACAACTATCTTTTCTCTCATCTCACCTCTTGAAACAAAGGACTTATCCTTTTCAGGCAGCGAAAGCGTATATCCGCCTGCCATTCCTCTCGGAATTATCGAAACCTGGTGAACCTTATCCTGAGAGCTGCAATAATATGTGCAGATTGCGTGCCCTGCCTCGTGATAAGACGTCAGCTTCTTTTCGTTCTCCGTAACTACCTTCGACTTTTTCTCAGGTCCCGCAATTACCTTAATTGAAGCTTCCTCCATATCCTCCTTGGTTATCGCTTTTTTGTTCTTTCTTGCAGCCAAAAGACTTGCTTCATTTATAAGATTTTCAAGATCAGCTCCGGTAAATCCAACTGTTGTTTTCGCAATAGTTTTAAGATCAACATCAGGCGCTAACGGTTTGTTTTTAGCGTGAACCTTTAAAATCTCTTCTCTTCCCTTTACATCCGGATAAGATACCAGAATCTGCCTGTCAAATCTTCCCGGACGCAAAAGCGCAGGATCAAGAATATCACGGCGGTTTGTTGCCGCCATAACTATAATTCCTTCATTACCAGCAAAGCCGTCCATTTCAACAAGAAGCTGGTTTAACGTCTGCTCCCTTTCATCGTGTCCTCCGCCAAGTCCTGCTCCTCTTTGACGTCCTACAGCATCGATCTCATCTATAAATATGATAGCGGGCGCATTTTTCTTCGCCTCACCGAAAAGATCCCTAACTCTTGAAGCTCCCACACCAACAAACATTTCAACGAAATCAGAACCCGAAATTGAGAAAAACGGAACTCCCGCTTCACCCGCAACAGCTCTTGCCAAAAGCGTTTTACCTGTTCCCGGAGGTCCCATTAGCAAAACTCCTTTAGGAACTCTTGCACCGATAGAATCAAACTTCTTCGGATTTTTAAGAAAATCTACTATTTCTTCAAGTTCCTCTTTCTCCTCATCAGCTCCGGCTACATCGGCAAATGTTGCTTTCTTTCCGGTATTTAAATGCTGCTTGGCATTTGCCTTTCCGAATCCTCCGATTTTTCCGCCGCCCTGACTTTTCATCATCATAACGAACAATAAAACCGTTGATCCGATAATCAAAATTACAGGTAAAAGGCTTATCCAGAAGCTGTTGTCTTTAGCTTCAATAAGATTCATCTTAAGCGGAGCTTTTTCATTCTCTGCATTGTACAGCTTCAAATAATCATAGCTCTCATTAAACAGTCTGTTATGAAAAGCCGTTACTGACGGAACTTTATAGCTATGAGCATACTTTCCCGAACGAAGCTTTGAAGTATCGTCGCTTTTCAGTGTATAATTAAGCTCTCCGCTTCCAAGATCAAGCTCAAACTCAGAAACCTCAAGGTTATCAAAATATGATAAAACCTCCGAATACTTTACATTGCTGTTATTCGTACCTGTGATATTATTCAACAAAAATACCAGTCCGAAAATCACAGCGGCAGATACCAAAAGGTATGCGAGTAAGCTCTTGTTTCTGTTACTCTTCATCCTACCAACTCCTTTTTCTATTTCATTTATTCATAAATTGCTTTTAAAATACCATCTTCGCCGAAAACACATCGTATCCGACTTCGGTAATTCTTAACTAATGTAAAACATTATTGTGATAATTATATGATATTAACAGCCCTATATATTTTATTCTATTATAACAACTGCCTTGTTTTTTGTGTTCTCATCAGCTTTAACTCTGTCTGCTACTGAAAAATTCTCAACGAATATTATTCCCTCGCTGTCACTCAAAATAACATTGCTTATTCTTTCTCTCGGATTTAATCTGCTGTTATATGCCTTTTTAAGAAGCGTGGTATGCTGACGTCCCGAAAGCTTCACCTTATCACCACTTTTTCGGTTTCTTAAAACAATGTTACCCCTAATTTTATCACAGTCAAGCTCAAACATTGTGAACAATCTATTAAAATCATTGTTGTAA
>USCU01000045.1 GCA_900553335.1 uncultured Ruminococcus sp.
GAAAGCAATAGGTTTCTTACCGATAGTTTTTATCTAATTATGATGATTTTAGAGTATATGGGTAAAAATAAAATTTCGTTTTATGAAGCTATGCTTGATGTTCCGCGAGTTTATTTTTCGCAGCGATTCATATACGCCGGAGATGATTCCGAGAAAAAAATAAACAAAATGGTATCGGAAAGATTTCTGAACGAAAGCGGTGAGCTTACAAACAAATTCGGAAAAGTGAGAGCGAGCCTTGATAAAACAAAGAAGGGCATACTTCTTTTTGCTGATGCTTTGAGCTTTGAAGCAGCAGGCTCTATTTGTGATGAAATAGAGAATTATGTCAAACGAATTAATCTTGACAAAGAGGAATAAAGTGGTATAATAATATATAATCTTTATGGTCGGAAAATTTTTAAAAGCGGTGTGATTTTTCGTGCTTGACACCGCAGAAAAATCGGATGCAGCATTTCATCTTTTAACATTTGCCCGAGCCGCTTAAATTTTGTTGTTGATATGGCTCAGGGCTTTTTTATTAACTTAAACATTATTGATACGCCTCAAAGCGCCGAACGGAAATAATGCGCTGGGGTAACATGACAAACCGGAAAGGAAAGTATTTTTTTTATGAGCAAAAAATTAAATAACGGTAATGCCAAGTCAGAAAGAGTGGCATCGAAAAGAGATCTCAAGCGTTATTCGTGGAGCGGGGTTAAGGACGAAGAGCTTACAGATCTTTTCACTATTGATGTGCCTGAAAAAAGTAAGTCTTATGAGATAAACAAGACTGCTGAGAAAAGCTCGGCTGAGCCGAAGAGAAAGCAGACAAGCAGCGCCAAAAAGCAGACGAGATCGGATTCGCCAAAGCGCAGAACAAGTCGGCAGACAACTGCGGCAAAGACAAAAGCGCCCGCAAAATCTGCACAAAAGACTCAGAGCGCAAAGGCACAAAGACGCTCTACTCCGCTTAAAATAATACCGCTGGGCGGACTTAACGAGATCGGAAAAAACATGACGGTAATTGAATGTGCAAACGATATTTTTATTATCGACTGCGGACTTGCGTTTCCGGATTCTGAAATGCTTGGAGTAGATCTTGTTCTGCCTGATTACACATATTTAGAGAAAAATGCTCAAAAGATCAGGGGAATTATTTTGACTCACGGTCATGAGGATCACATAGGCGGACTTCCTTATTTTTTAAACAAGATAAACGTGCCTGTATACGGAACACGACTTACTATCGGACTTGTCGAGGGAAAGCTCAAAGAGGCGGGACTTTTAGGGAGAGTGACGTTATCTGTTGTAAAACCGGGAGATACGGTTAAGCTTGGCTGTATGGCTGTTGAGCTTATAAGAGTAAACCATTCTATACCTGACGCTGTAGGCATGGCTATTTTTACACCTGCCGGAATCTTAGTTCACACAGGCGACTTTAAGGTTGATTTTACACCTATTGAAGGCGGAGCAATTGATCTCGCAAGATTTGCAGAACTGGGTAACAGGGGTGTTTTGGCTCTTATGTCTGATTCTACGAATTCGGAGCGTCCAGGTTTTACAATGAGTGAGAGAAAGGTCGGCGAAAGCTTTTCAAAGCTTTTTCAAAAGGCTGACGGGAAGAGAATTATAATAGCAACATTTGCTTCTAATATTCACCGTGTTCAGCAAATAATTGACCGTGCTATAAAGGACGGACGAAAGGTTGCGGTTTCAGGAAGAAGCATGGTCAATGTTATGCAAAAGGGGCGAGAGCTTGGATATCTTAAATGTCCCGATAATATTTTAATTGATATTGATGAAATAAACAGGTATGCGCCTGAGAAGCTTGTTATAATTACAACGGGAAGCCAGGGCGAGCCTATGTCGGCGCTTACCAGAATGGCAAGAAACGATCACAGGCAGGTTTCCATTACTCCTATGGACTTTATAATTATCTCTGCAACTCCTATTCCGGGAAATGAAAAGGGCGTTACAAATGTTGTAAACAGCCTTATGAAACTCGGCGCAGAGGTAATATATGAATCTATGTACGATGTTCACGTTTCGGGACACGCTTGCCAGGAGGAGCAGAAGATGCTGCTGTCCTTGGTAAAGCCGAAGTATTTTATCCCGGTGCACGGCGAATATAAGCATTTATCACGTCATGCACAAACGGCAAACGCTACGGGAATAGATTATAAAAACATTATTATAGCAGATCTCGGCAGCGTTATTGAAACTGACGGCGTTGATATGAGGATAACAGGCTCTGTACCGGCAGGAAAGGTTTTAGTGGACGGACTTGGAGTCGGAGATGTTGGAGTTATTGTTCTTCGGGACAGAAAGCATTTGGCGGAGGACGGACTTATTATTGCTGTAGCTGCTATAGACAGCGAAAACCGAACAGTTCTTTCAGGTCCTGATATTGTATCTCGCGGATTTGTATATGTAAGAGAAGCCGAGGAGCTTTTAGACGGAGCAAAGGAGCTTTTGTATGATTGTCTTAAAAGCTGTCTTGATCACTCTGTTTACGAGTGGAGTACAATGAAAAATAAAATGAAGGAATCGCTCTCAAATTACATTTACCAAAAGACTAAACGAAGCCCTATGATACTGCCGATAATAATGGAAGTCTAGTTTAATTCGGAATTATTTGAATTGACAGATTGACAGTGATAATGGACAATTGAATTCAGAAATCGGAATTAAAATTCGATAGAATAAAATGCATTCCTGTACATTACTGTCAGGAGCTGACTCGAACATACAATATAACTTTCACGCCAAATCTGCTGAGCAGGCGGCCGCCGGTGGCGGAAACAGGGAGTTTGTGAAGGGAAGAAATAAGGAGAATTTCGATGGCGTAAGCCTACGAAAGGCGACTATATTTCTGACCGTATTACAGAGGGAAAACCAAGGAACGAATTCTTTCAAAACTCTGGGGAAATCCCTCTCTTTTGATGGGTTTTATTATCCTGCCCCTTTTCCTAGGTTTGCCCTCTGAGAAGCAAGAAATGTAGATGTAAGAAGCTAGAGAATTTGTAATCAGCGAGCATTTGAGTTATTATAAATTATTCGGTACACTTCGTTCCGAATAAGGGAGGTAAACTATGAAAAAGAAAGTGCAGATACCCTTGATTGCAGCGTTTATACTGCTTTGCATATCAGCGGTATTCACAGCGATTTATATAATTGCCGGAAACGGTACACGAAACGTTGGAATTGCTGCTTTTGTGATTGACACTATAATGATCGCAGTGCTTTTGCTTTATTTTGCTGTTACCGAAAACCGAAAGCTTAAATATGTAGCGAAAATGTCGCATGATTTAAAGTATACTCAAAGAGAAACTCTTTATAATTTTCCGGCACCTGTTTTAATTGTCGATAATGACAGGACTGTAGTTTGGGTAAATGAGCGTTTTTCAAAGGAACTTTATTCAGAAAACGAAGCTTTCGGTATGAAAGTATCAGATCTGTTTTTTGTAAATTTCGATATGATGTTCCACAAGCAGGGAACAGTTGTAAGAATTCATAACCGTTATTATATAGCTAAAGCTACAAGACCGGAAAGAGAAGTAAACGGTCTTATAATGATTTATTTAAACGATGAAACTGAATTTCAGGAATTAAAGAATGAGTATACTCTTTCTCACCCATCAGTTATGATAATTTCGGTTGATAACTATGACGATGCGCTTCAAAATTCAAGAGCGAGCGAAAAAAGTACGATCGTCGGAGAAATCGAAAGGCTCGTCGAGGATTTTATTGATTCTACAACGGGTATTGCAGTAAACATTTCTTCTTCAAGGTTTGTTGTAGTAATTGAAGAAAGACACTTAAGAAGATGTATTGAAAATAAATTTGATATTTTAAATAAGGCGAGAGATATTTTAGTCGGAGGAAGTCAGCCTATAACACTTTCAATCGGAATCGGAAAAGACGCTGCTACTCTTTCTCAAAGCGAGGCGTATGCAAGACAGGCTCTGGATATGTGTTTGGGAAGAGGCGGAGATCAGGTCGCAATCAAAAACGAATCGGGATTTGAGTTTTACGGCGGAATATCAAAGGGCTATGAGCGAAGAACAAAGGTCAGAAGCCGTGTAATTGCAAATGCTCTTGCAGAGGTTATAAAAGAATCGGACATTGTGTTTATAATGGGACACCGAAACGGAGATCTTGACAGTATCGGCTCTGCAACAGGACTTTGTTCAGCGATAAGAAATATGGACAAACAGTCGTTTGTAGTTTGCGATCTTGAACATAACCTTGCAACAGTTATGATAAATCACATTAACGCCAATGAAAAGGATACCTACTACATACCGCCGCAAATGGCCATGTCGATAAAAACAGACCAAAGCGCTTTGGTTATTGTAGATACGCACAATCCGGATATTTTAGACAGCACTGAGTTTTATAAAATGTTTGATAAAGTAATTGTTGTTGATCATCATAGAAGAATGGTGAATTCAGTTGAGAACGCAGTTATTTTTTATAATGAGCCGAATGCTTCATCCGCATCTGAAATGGTAGCAGAGCTGGTGCAGTATTTATCCGAGAATACCAGACTTGCACCTCATATAGCCGAGAGCTTGCTTGCAGGAATAATGCTTGATACCAAAAACTTTGTCATGAAAACAGGTGTGAGAACATTTGAAGCAGCGGCATACTTAAAACGGCAGGGGGCAGATACGATCGCTGTCAAAACAATGTTCGCAACTCCTATTGACACATATCGTGAAAAGTCAAAGCTAATAAGTGAAGCCGAGCTTTACGGCACATGCGCTATAGCTGTCGGCGACGGCAATAACGATGCGGTTCGTCTTGCGGCGGCACAGGCAGCAGACGAGCTTTTGGGAGTTTCGGGAATAAAGGCAGCTTTCGTGCTTTATGAAAGCAACGCAATGACCGCAATGAGTGCAAGAAGCATGGGCGATGTAAATGTTCAGGTTATTATGGAGGCACTCGGCGGCGGCGGACATCACAATATGGCAGGAACGCAGGTTAATATGAATCTGAGTGCAGCTAAAGAAAAGCTTAAAGAAGTGCTTTTAGAGAATGTCGAGGGTTATTCTGAAATGATTAAGGAGGATTAGATATGAAGGTTATATTTTTAAAAGATGTAAAAGGTTCAGGAAAAGCAGGAGAGGTAAAGAATGTTGCAGACGGATATGCAAGAAATCTTTTAATTGCAAAAGGACTTGCCGTTGAGGCTACAAATAAGAATTTAAACGAGCTTAAGGGAAAGCAGGAGTCGATTCAGCATAAAAAGGACGTTGAGAAATCAGATAACGAACAGATCGCAAAAGCCTTAAGCGGAAAAACAGTGGCTGTTAAGGCAAAAGCCGGAAACGGCGGAAAGCTTTTCGGTGCAGTTACTCCGGCCTATATATCGCAGGAAATTGAAAAGCAGTACGGGGTAAAGCTTGACAAGAAAAAGATATCCTTAAAGGGCGGGGATATAAAAACCTATGGCGACTTTGAGGCTGCGGTTAAATTGTCGCAGGGAGTTTCTTTTTCAGTTCAGGTAACAGTAAGTGAAGAATGATTGAGTGTGCCGACAGTATAAATAATTTTAGAGGGTTTTACAATGGATTTTGTATCAGATGCAGGGATTTCTCAGCTTCCTGTTAGCCTAGAAGCTGAACAGACTGTTCTCGGAGGAATACTTATAGACGCAAAAAGAGCGCTTCCTGTTGTTATCGAGCGTGTAAAGGCTGATTTTTTCTACAGCGAACAGCATAGGGCAATTTTCGTGATAATGCAGAGAATGTTTACGTCAAATCAAAATGTCGATATTATCACCGTTGCGAACGAAGCTCAAAGAATGGGTGTATTTGAAACTGAGATAATGGCAAGAACATATCTTAAAGGGATGGCCGAAGGTGTTCCCAGCGTTTCAAATATTGAAAGCTACTGCGATATTTTAGAGGAAAAATACTATTTGCGTTCTTTGATAATTGCGTCAAAAGAGATAATCGACAATGCCCAAAATTCATCTTTGGACGCTAAAACCTTACTTGACAGCGCAGAGCAGAAAATTTACGATATAAGAAAAGGTAAAGACGCAGAGGGGCTTACAAAAATCGAGAGCATAATTTTAGATTCGTATCAGCATCTTCAGCAGATAACCGGTGATGAAAAGGATAAATATCTAGGTGCTAAAACCGGATTTTCAAAGCTCGATCAGATTACAAGCGGACTTAACAAATCCGACCTTATTATAGTTGCAGCAAGACCGGGTATGGGAAAATCCGCATTTGCGCTCAACATCGCTACTAATATGTGTAAAAGAAGCGATAAGGAAGTGGCTATATTTTCTCTTGAGATGGGTAAGGAGCAGATGGTTACCCGTATGCTTTCCAGCGAATCGCTGGTGAGCAACGGAGTTTTGCGTTCGGGAAGTCTTGAGGTTGAGGACTGGAATAAACTTGCTGAGGGAGCGGCATCGCTTTCTGAGATGCCGATATATATTGACGATACGGCGGGAGTTACTGTTCCTCAGATGAAAGCGAAGCTCAGACGAATGAGAAACTTGGGACTTGTCGTTATCGACTATCTCCAGCTTATGGAGAGTGCAGGCAAGCATTCAAACAGAGTAAATGAGGTTTCTGAAATAACAAGACAGCTTAAGCTTATGGCTAAAGAACTTAATGTTCCGGTTATTTGCCTTTCACAGCTTGCAAGAGGACCTGAAAACAGACAGGATCACCGTCCTATGCTTGCCGATCTGCGTGAATCCGGTTCTATCGAGCAGGACGCAGATATTGTTTTGTTTTTGTACCGTGACGGATACTATAATGAGGAGCTTGAAAATCAAAGCGAGGCTGAATGTATAATATCCAAAAACCGACACGGCGAAACGGGGACGGTAAAGCTTGCATGGCTTGGCGAATATACGCTTTTCAGAAGTCTTGACACCACAGCAAGATAAATTTTTACGGCACCGTCTGAATAATTTCACTCGGTGTTTCATTTTATAGATAAAGTTATGATTTAAAATTTTGTCGCGTAGGCGGACATGCGCCGACGCAGCGACACTTTGAGAGAAAATCGGCGGTACGAGCCGATTTTCGACGAAAAGGGGAGTACCCAGGGAAAAACGCAGAGCAAGACAGGTATCTGTCGCCGTGAGTGTGTTTGTCCCCTCAAAGCGTGCTCGACTTTGTCGACACGCTATTCACTCGGTGCTTAATGTGTTTTAAAAGGAGTTTTTATGCTTTTAGATAAAGTATATGAGTTTTTGTCGGGGAGAGATATCTTTTCAAAGGGCGACAGAGTTCTTGTGGCGTTGTCCGGGGGTGCAGACAGCACGGCTTTGCTTTCTGCTTTGTGTACACTCAGAGAAAGGCTTGGAATAAAAGTATCGGCGTTTCATATGAACCATAATCTTCGTGGAGAAGAGAGCATTCGTGATGAGGAGTTTTGCAAGAGCTTATGTAACAGACTTGGAGTTGACATTAAGGTTGTAAGCGAGGATGTTATGTCGTTTTGCAGGGAGAATTCTTTATCGACCGAAGAGGGAGCAAGAATTTTGCGATATAGAGCGCTTGAGAAAGAGCCGTATGATAAAATAGCAACGGCGCATACTTTAAATGATTCTTTTGAAACCTGTCTTTTTAATCTTGCGAGAGGAACAGCTTTAAAGGGTTTGACTGGAATTTCTGAAAGAAGAGGAAAAATCGTCCGCCCGTTTATTGAGATTACAAGAGCCGAGATAGAGGAGTATCTTCACAGTATAAAACAGGACTACGTCACCGATTCAACCAATCTGACAAATGATTATAAAAGAAACTTTATACGCCATGAAATCGTACCTAAAATGATTCAGGTAAACATTTCGGCGATTGAAAATTTTAAAAATACTGCTCGTGCTTTAAATAATGACGAAAAATTTCTGGATAATTATTCAAGAGAAATTTTTTATAAGCATGTTAAAAGAGAAAACGGGTATAGCATAAAAGAGCTGTTAAA
>USCU01000046.1 GCA_900553335.1 uncultured Ruminococcus sp.
ATTACGGAATTCTCTAGTACCTCAGGTGTTAAGAACAGCGAATTGACAATGTTATGCTTACGCTTGTTCTTATGTCCGTCGGTTGCCCAGCTCTTGTCTATATCAAGCTTTTTGATCTCAGGGAATGTTACAGGCTCCATCATCTGACCTAACAGTCCGTCGGCAAGAATCATTGCCGGCATTCTGTAAATATCAGCCTTGTCAAAAGCGTTTATAACCATATCTACCATTTCCTGAACAGACGCAGGAGCATAAACCAAAACATGAAAATCTCCGTGTCCCAATCCCTTTGTAGCCTGCCAGTAATCCGCCTGCGACGGCTGAATTCCGCCAAGTCCCGGACCTCCTCTTTGAACATTTATTATAACACACGGAAGATCCGATGCCGCTATGTAGGAGATTCCCTCGCTCTTAAGAGAAATTCCGGGCGAAGATGATGAAGTCATACATCTTGTTCCAGTGCTTGACGCTCCCAAAACCATGTTAATAGCTGCAAGCTCACTTTCAGCCTGCAAAAACAGTCCCCCGTTTGCCGCCATTTTCTTAGCTAAGTATGCTGAAATCTCCGTCTGAGGAGTGATAGGATACCCGAAAAAGCATTTACAGCCTGCTCTCATTGCAGCTTCAGCCAAAGCTTCGTTTCCCTTCATTAAACTTCTTTCTGCCATGATCCTCTCCCCCTATCTTTCTACAGTAATTGCGCAGTCGGGACACATTGTATAACACATTCCGCAGCCGATACATTTATCAGTATCTATGCAAACGGCTGTATAATATCCCTTTGAATTGCGCTTTTCTTTTTGAATCTCAACAATTTTTTTCGGACAAGCAGTTGTACAGAGCGCACATCCCTTGCACCTTTCAAAATCGACAATTATTCTTGCCATTTTTATTTCCCTCCAACTTAAATATATGAATTGATATTAATACAAATCATCTAGTTTCTTGCTTCTTGCTTCAAGATTCCCAAATCGTTTTAACGTATCTTTTAACATTAAAAGGATTTGGCACTGATATATTAAACTCATCACTTACACAAGTATATTTTATATTAAGTCCTGTCATTTCGCTGACACTTTCAGCAAAGTCAACAGACTCCAAGATAGTATCCTCCGTAGTTTCAACTCCTAAATTCGAGTTATTGACAATACCTGTACATCTGAGTCTTGAAGCGCTTTCAATCTCTCTCATAAGACTTACCGCTTCCTCAGGCGAATCAACTAGATACCTGTACTTATTTATGACATACAGCATTTCAACATCATTATTTTCGCAAAGACTTTTAAAAGCGTCATAATATCTGCCCAATGCGATAGCACCGTCATCATCGCCGCCAACGTCGACAATCAAATATCCATTTTCACCGGCAAGCCGCTCAACATCAAAAGTGATCGCAGGAATGTCAAGATTGGAATTTGCATAAACCGATGCCGAAAGCTCGATATTATTGTCATTAAAGAGATCTTTAAAATCAGCAGTTCTGAAATACGGATTTACTATGTCCAGATCCACGATTCTCACCGTTTCGCCTTTGCCGGCAAGATACATTGCAAGATTTACGGCAAAGTTAGTTTTTCCGCTTCCGTAATGACCTGTTATGATATTTATTTTTTTAATATTTTCAAAATTCATTTTTTCACCGACATAAAAGACCAAATTTAAAGCTTAAGTTTTATTATAACACTTTTTTTTAAAAAATACAAGATAAATTTTCAGCAACAGGATTTCCATCAAAAAAGGGCAGTTTTTAAACTGCCCTAAATTTAAGCCTTTGCTTTTTTCTTTCCTTTGATGATGCGAGGTTCTGCTCCCTTTGTAACGCAATCAGGCGTTACGGTTATTTCAGACACGGTTTTGTCAGACGGAGCGTCAAACATCGGTTTCATCAGAATTCCCTCAACGACAGATCTGAGTCCTCTTGCTCCTGTTTTTTGCTCAATAGCTTTTTTAGCAATTTCCTTAAGCGTCTGCTCCTCAAATTCAAGGTTTATTCCATCATATTCAAAAAGCTTTTTATACTGTTTTACAAGAGAATTTTTAGGTTCTGTCAAAATTCTGACAAGAGCGTCCTCGTCAAGCTCCTCCAAGGAGGTAATGACGGGAAGTCTTCCGACAAGCTCCGGAACAATGCCAAACTTCACAAGATCATGAGGCTCGATAAGCTCAAAATGCTTCTTATCATCTTTTGTCTTTAAGCTTGCACCAAATCCGAGAGAAGAATTGTCAGTTCTTTTCTTAATAACCTTTTCAAGTCCGTCAAATGCTCCTCCACAAATGAAAAGAATATTTTTTGTGTCAATTTGAATGAACTCCTGATGCGGATGCTTTCTTCCGCCCTGCGGAGGTACGTTTGAAACACAGCCCTCTATAATTTTTAAAAGTGCCTGCTGAACGCCCTCACCGCTTACATCACGGGTAATCGAAGTGTTCTCACTTTTTCTCGCGATCTTATCTATCTCATCAATATATATAATTCCTTTTTGCGCTGCTTCAACGTCATAATCCGCAGCCTGAATAAGTCTTGTCAAGACATTTTCTACATCGTCACCGACATATCCCGCTTCGGTGAGCGTTGTAGCGTCAGCAATAGCAAACGGAACATTTAAAATTCTCGCTAAGGTTTGTGCAAGAAGAGTTTTTCCTGTTCCCGTAGGTCCTAAAAGCAAAATATTGCTCTTTTGGATCTCAACATCGCTTCCATCGTCAATACTCATTATTCTTTTGTAGTGGTTATATACCGATACTGCAAGAGAAATTTTAGCATTGTCCTGTCCTATAACATATTCATCAAGTATCTTCTTTATATCATGCGGCTTTGTAAGTTTCACCGAATTATCCTGTTTTTTAGACTGTTTTTTAACAGGTGCAGGAACATCTCCGTTCTGCTCCATAATATCATAGCAAAGCAGAACGCACTGGTCGCATATATTTGTATTTCCTGAAGAAAAAAGATTTCTGACTCTGTCCTCAGATTTTCCGCAGAAACTGCAGTGCCTTGAGGTATCTTTTCCCGGCATTAATATCTTCCTTCCCTTTTTCTATCTCTTATCAATTACCTTGTCTACCAATCCGTAATCCGCAGCCTCCTGCGCTGACATATAATTATCTCTTTCACAATCCTTGTGAAGAGTTTCAACGTCCTTACCGCAGTTTTCAGCCAAAATTCTTTCGAGTCTTTCTCTTGTTTTAAGCATATTCTCAGCGTGAATCTGAATATCTGTCTGCTGTCCGCTCAAGCCCCCTGAGATAAGCGGCTGATGAATAAGAATTTCGCTGTTAGGAAGTGCAAAACGCTTTCCCTTAGCTCCGCTTGAAAGAAGGAACGATCCCATTGACGCTGCAAGTCCTACGCAGATAGTTGAAACATCGCATTTGATATACTGCATAGTATCGTAAATTGCAAGACCGGCAGATACACTTCCTCCGGGGCTGTTAATATAAAGGTCTATGTCCTTTTCAGGATCCTGACCTTCAAGATATAAAAGCTGTGCAATTACAACGCTTGCAACAGAATCGTCAATCTGTCCTGTCAGCATTATTATTCTGTCGTTTAAAAGGCGAGAAAAAATATCATAGCTTCTCTCACCGTGATTCGTCTGCTCAATAACATAAGGTACTAATGGCATAATATCATCCTCCATATATTGATATTATCGTCTAACAACAACCGATCGGTATTTCTTGTCAAGACTAAAATGCTGCTTGACCAAAGGTTTTAAACCTCCGGCTGCGTTAAAAACTTTCGCCCACAAATTAATGCGGGCGAACATAAACTACTTGATTACAGCTTCCTTCTTTACAAGTTCCGCTGCTTTTGAAACAGCTAAATCCTTCTTAAGAGCGTCCGTGGTTACATAGCTCTTAACCTGCTCAACCTCCATCTGATAAGCATCAGCCATCTTCTTAAACTCTTCCTCAGCTTCATCGTCTGAAACCTCGATATTTTCAAGTGCTGCGATCTGCTCAAGCGCCAGACGAAGCTTAACCTGCTTCTCAGCCTGTTCACGATACATAGTCTTTAAGGAATCCATTGTCTGTCCGGTGTACTGAAGATACATGTCAACTGAAATTCCCTGCGGAGCAAGACGCTGTCCAAGCTCCTCAATCATCTCGTCAACTCTTCTTTCAAACATAACCTCAGGAATTTCTCCCTCAACATTAGCAATTACCTTATCAAGAATCTTTCCTTCCTGCTCTTGTTCGCAAGATTTCTGAGCCGCTTCTTCGAGCTTCGATCTGATGTCCGCCTTAAGCTCGTCAACAGTATCAAACTCAGACTGATCCTTTACAAACTCATCATCAAGCTCAGGAAGCTCCTTTTTCTTGATCTCATGAAGCTTGATCTTAAATACAACCGGTGCTCCTGCAAGGTCAGCTGCACCGTAATCCTCAGGGAAAGTAACATTTATGTCAAACTCATCCCCGATATTATGACCAACAACCTGATCCTCAAATCCCGGAATAAACTGTCCGCTTCCGAGTGTAAGAGTAAACTTCTCAGCCTTTCCTCCCTCAAAAGCAACGTTATCCTTAAATCCTTCAAAGTCAATAACAACATCATCGCCGTTTTCAGCAGCTCTGTCCTCAATCGAAATGATTCTCATACCCTTTTCACGAATATGCTCGATCTCATGGTCAACATCTTCATCAGATACAGTCTTGACAGATTTTTCAATTTCTATTCCCTTGTAATCCTTAATTTTAACCTCAGGCTTTGTGATGCAGGTGGCCTTTACGGTTGCACCCTTTTCCTTTGAAACCTCAGTTACCTCAACATCAGGACGGGCAACAAGCTCAAGTCCTGCTTCTGCGACAGCAGTATCAATCTCAGCAGGCAAAATTGCATTCAAAGCATCCTCATAAAAAACGCCCTCACCGTATTCCCTTTCAACTATCTTTCTTGGTGCATGACCTTTTCTGAAGCCCGGTACATTGATATTCTTCTTAGCCTTTAAATATGCAGACTGAACAGCAGCCTCAAAAGCTTCAGCAGAAATCTCAATTTCAAGCTCATACTTATTTGTTTCGATTTTTTCAGTTGATTTTAAACTCATTTCAACATCCTCCAACATATGTAAAAAATTGTTTTTTCAGTATCTTAATGATTATATCACATTGCATTTTATTTTTCAAGCGTTTTTTCAAATAATTAGTAATATGAAGTTGCAAGCTTTAAAAAAGCTTCAAAAATCATAAACCGGCAAGAACTTTTGTAATGTCCTCCGGTACAAATTTAAGATAATCGGCAGAAATAAGACGAAAATCTATTCCATCGACAACTCCGTCTATAGCGTAGTTGTGCGCTGAACCGTGAATATGACCGTAAAAGCATTTTTTGATATTATATTTATGAAGAACCTCAAGCATCTCAAAATTATACTCATTATAATATATAGGAGGATAATGCAGAAATACAACCGGTGTGAGATTCTCAGAGATAGCAGACTGGATAGATGCTTCAAGCCGCCCCGCTTCTCTTAAAAGAACCTTTTTGTCTGCGGTTTCACCCTTTTTCTCGTTTATCCAGCCTCTTGTTCCGCATATTCCGAAATTCTCATATTTATAATGATTGTTAAAAAGAATTTTAAGTGAATTAAATCCGTTTTCAAAAAAGAATTTCTCTAGCTTAGTTTTTGTTTCCCACCAGTAATCGTGATTTCCTTTAAGTAAAATCTTTTCACCCGGCAGATCCTCCAAAAACTCAAAATCGGGTTTTGCCTCGCTCAAATTTATTCCCCATGATATATCTCCGGGAATAATAACGGTGTCCTCGTTTTTAATTCTTTCTCTCCAGTTTTTTTCAAGTCGCTCTACATAGTCATGCCATCCGCCGAAGATGTCCATCGGCTTATCAACGCCAAGCGACAAATGAAGATCCGCTATCACAAAAATTGCCAAAATGTTCCTCCGTATTACAAAAATTAACTCTGATATTTTTACACTTTTAGCTTACAATAGTTATGCAGAGAAAGCTCTGCGAAAGGAGATTTTATTATGGAAAATAAAATCCGTGGAATTAACTGTGACGTTGCAAATTGTGTCTACAACAGAAACTCATGCGAGTGTGTAGCAGGCAGTATCGACGTTTGTTGTTGCTGCGATAAGCCAAACTGCTGTGATGAGACAATTTGCAGAACCTTTAAGCCTAAAAATCAATAGTCACAGAAAATCGTCTGTCTAAAAAAGGCAGACGATTTACATATGATAGAATTAAAACTTAAGCAAGCGTTTTTAAAACGAAGTCCTTCATATCGTTTCTGTCAATAATTGTAGTGAATCTAACCTCTTTAGACTTAAGCTCTGCCAAAGATTTCGGAACATCCATTCTTGAAACGGAATTCAGCTTTTCAACAAGCTCAAACTCATCAAGGCTATCGTCAAACTCGCCAAGCGCCGAAAGAACACTGCTCGAGAACTTATAAGGATTAGCTGTTGAAGCAATAAGAGTTTTTGTCGTATCTCCTGTCTTTTCAACATAGTCCTCGTATACTTTAACCGCAACTGCAGTATGTGTATCGCAAAGATACGAATACTTATCAAAAATCCTCTTTATGAGATCCTTTGTTTCATCGTCATCACAGAAGCCTGCACAAAAATCAGCCTTGATCTTTTCAAGCACCTCAGGAGTTACCTCGTACTTTCCTGTTAGCTTAAGGCTTTCAAACCATTCTCTTATAAGCTCATCATTTCCGCCGCTTAGATGATAAAGAAGTCTTTCAAGATTAGACGAAATAAGAATATCCATTGATGGAGAAATAGTAGTATAAAACTTTCTGTTTCTGTCATATACTCCCGTTTCCAAAAACTCTGTCAAAACGTTGTTTGAGTTTGAAGCACAGATAAGCTTATTAACAGGTACGCCCATAAGCTTTGCATAATACCCTGCTAAAATATTACCAAAGTTTCCGGTCGGAACTACGATATTTATTTTATCCCCCGCTTTAATCTCCTCATCCTTAACAAGCTGAGCGTAGCTTGATACATAGTAAATTATCTGCGGAGCAAGTCTTCCCCAGTTTATTGAGTTTGCAGAAGAGAACATTTTTCCGTTTTGAGCTAACGCATCAACAATTTCCCCATCTGTAAAAATTGCCTTAACTCCGTTTTGAGCGTCATCAAAATTACCCTTTATAGCACAAACTCCAACGTTCTTGCCCTCCTGAGTAGTCATCTGCTTTTTCTGCATTGCTGAAACTCCGTCCTCAGGATAAAACACCATAATTTCAGTTCCCTCAACGTCCTTAAAGCCCTCAAGGGCTGCTTTTCCGGTATCTCCCGAAGTTGCAACCAAAATTACAACCTTTTTGTCAAGATTGATTTTTTTTGCAGATGTTGTGATGAGGTACGGCAAAATCTGAAGCGCCATATCCTTGAACGCACATGTCGGTCCATGCCAAAGCTCCAGCATATAAGTGCCATCAAACAAGTGAGCAATTTCACAGATATTATCCGAATCGAATGCCTTATCGGTATATGCGTTATCCGTACAGTAACGAATCTCCGAATCAGTAAAATCTGTCAGGTACTTCGAGAAAATAAAAGCCGCTCTCTCAGGATAGGTTTTCTCTCCGAGAGCAGTTATTTCATCAAGAGTAAGAACCGGAATCTCGCTTGGAACAAAGAGTCCTCCGTCTTTTGAGATTCCCTGAGCGATCGCCTCGGCAGATGTAACACTAACGCTTGAATCTCTTGTGCTTTTGTAATACATTTTTACTCCTCCAAATATACAATTCAAATTTTAAATCACATATATCATACACATATTTTAAATAGTTGTCAATTAAATTGTGCACTAATATCGCTTTTTTTATCTTTTACTCGCATCAAAAGCGTTATCGTAATAGACAAAGCCTGTTATTCTTTCTCCGTCATGCGTCACAACAGCAACTGTCTCTTATACACATCTCCGAGCCCACGAGACAAGAGGCAATCTCG
>USCU01000047.1 GCA_900553335.1 uncultured Ruminococcus sp.
ATTTTAAGCGGAACAAATACGAGCAGTATCGCTGCGGACATTGCTAAGGAAAACGTTGAAAAAGAAAGTGAAGAATCTACCACAGACGTTCCTCCTGCAACACAGCCAAGCAATAATATGGGATTTGCAGAGCCGTTAGAGGGAGAGATCATTAATGAATATTCGGACGGTGATCTTGTTAAATCCAAAACCCTTGGATATTGGCTTACACACGACGGAGTGGATATAAAAGCACAAGCAGGTACTGCGGTAATGTCAGCAGGAGAGGGTGTGGTTTCAGATGTTTATGATGACACCCGTTTCGGAACCTGTATTGAGATAGATCATCAAAACGGTGTATTCAGCTATTATTTCGGACTCGCAAACGACATTGATGTTTCAAACGGAGATTCAGTAGTTACAGGTCAGAGAATAGGTTCTGTCGGAGATACGGCGGAAATAGAAAGCAAGGAAGAAACACATCTTCATTTCGCAATGAAGCAAAATGGTGAATGGATAGATCCGCTAAAGTATATTAACGAAAACAGATAGAGCAAAGGCAACACCGTACAAAGACCGTGCGGTGTTGCATAAAAAACAGCGAACGCTTTGTTGTCTGATCTTTTTGGTAAGATCATTCATCAGCGTTCGCTGTTCTTTTATTGTTCTTTAGCAGTCGTTAAAGCTTCGGTCTTAGCAGCAGATGCTTTTTCTGACGATTTTTTTTCAGTTGCAGTCGTTGTAATATTATAGTTGTTTACAGGAGCTTTTGGAGCTTTGGCTTCAGAAATAGTGTAACTGCTCTTGTCCGAGTCTATAAATTTCGATTTAATAACGTCCATATCAGGGCTTGATTCTCCGTTTACAGATGGTGTGAATTTAAGGTTTCCGTTTGAATCCTTGTATATATTCTCAGCACAAAATACCATATATATTTTTTTCGAGCCTTCTGTTATTTCATATACCTCGTAGTACTTGTTATAAGGAAGCTCGGTTTTGTTGTTCTTTCTGAGTCCGAAGCAGCATTTTAAAAGCTGTACCTTGTTTTTATCTTTTTTATACGGCGTAAGAAATGCTGAAAAGCTTTCCGAAATTTTGTTTGCATCAAAGTCTGTGCTCTTTTTTGCGTATTTTGCAACATTGCCGGACACGGTGTAAGTGCGTTCGGTTTTTAACAAAACATATCCTGCGCTTTCTAAATCCTTATCTGTGTATTGTTTTTCGTTTACAGTTTTGTAAACCGCTTTAACGGTTATAACCTCGCCTGATTTGAGGTTTTTGCTTTTGCTGGCTTCAAAATCAAAATATGTAGAAATAACCTTATTCGCTTGTGAGGTGTCATATCCTGAAATGCTTAAAAACGGATCTGTTCCTTCGTACTTAACTGTCACGTTTTCAAAAGGATCGAGCGTTTCTACTGAGCTTAAAGAAGAAACGGTTATGTCTTTTCTTGATTCTTTGGAACAGGAATAAAATCTTCCGCCGTATTCAAAAGTCCCTGAGCGGTCATCATAGCTTTTTCCTGTGTATTTCGCAATTACCGTTACTTTATCTCCCTCACTAAGATTTGCGTTCGGCGATATTGTATACTCAAAATTATCCAATACCGCATCAGAGCATTTTGATGTGTCAAGGCTCACCTTTCCAAAACCGTCCACACCTGTGAAAACGTATTTAATATTTGAAAAGGGATCGATTGTAGAAGAAGAGGTAAGACCGGTTACTTTTATATCAAACTTGGTGTTTTCAAGTCTTATTCCTTTTTTTAAAAGCGCCCACTTGTCATAGCTTACATTTACCGTTATGATATCCCCGTTTTTTATACCCTCATGCTTTGAAAGAGTAGTACCGGTATGTATTATGCCGTTTACAACAGTTTTGTATGTTTCATCTCTCGGATCGTCTGCAACATAAATACAGTCTCTTAAAAGCGCTTGGATTTCTTTTGCCTTTTCAAGCTCTGTGTCATATACATCTGTAAGCTTTGGCGTGTTATCCTCTCCGGTTTCGGTAGCTGAGAAAAGACTGTTTTCTTCGTTTCTCTTGACATAGCCTATTGCACTTTTGTTGCTTCCGTCAAAATTTACGTTCAGAAGCTCTTTGCAATCATAAGATCTGAAAGCAAAGGTGTATATTCCCCAAAGTGCAGACGCGATAACGGCGAGTATAAGTACTATCCATATCAGCACTATAAACGTCTTGATAAGTCTGTTTTTCTTAGCTTTTTTATAACTTAATTCACTTTCACAATAAGGGCATATTTTGGTGTTCAGCGCAACCTTTTTTTTGCAATTCTCACATTTTATTTTTTTTGACATCTTGTGCCTCCGAGTGGTAAAAAATTAGTGTTTTCTCATTATTTTATTATAGCTTCCGGATTCTGAAATGTCAACACGAATACTATAGCATTTTAAATATGCTGTATGTGATGACTTGCTTGACAGCTTTGACGGTGAAATGGTATACTTAAAAAAATAAAAAAGAATAGGAGAAAACTAAAATGTGGGCTTATGAAAGTGTTTTTTATCAGATTTATCCGCTGGGATTTTGCGGCGCTCCGTTTGAAAATGACGGAGTTTTGACAAACAGAATTAAAAAGGTTATAGACTGGATACCTCATATAAAGGAGCTTGGTGCAAACGCCATTTATTTTTCACCGGTTTTTGAATCTGATACGCACGGATATAATACAAGAGATTACAGAGAAACAGATGCAAGGCTCGGAACAAACGATGATCTTAAGGAAGTATGCAAGGCTTTACATAACGAGGGTATAAGGGTTGTATTTGACGGAGTTTTCAATCATGTGGGAAGAGGCTTCTGGGCGTTTCAGGACGTTTTAAAAAACAGAGAGAATTCTCCTTACCGCTATTGGTTTAATATAGATTTTAAAGGTAACTCTGTGTATAACGACGGTCTTTGGTATGAAGGCTGGGAAGGACATTACGATCTTGTAAAGCTGAATCTCAGAAATGAAGAGGTTATAGATCATATCTTTGAATGCGTTAAGCTTTGGATAGATGAGTTTGAGCTTGACGGACTTCGGCTTGATGTTGCTTATATGATAGATAGGGATTTTCTTCGCCGTTTAAGAGGCTTTTGCGACAGCTTGAAGGAGGATTTTGCTCTTATCGGAGAAATGATTCACGGCGATTACAATCAGATAGTAAACAACAATATGCTCCACAGCGCAACAAATTATGAATGCTATAAAGGACTTTATTCAAGCTTTAACAGCTTAAATATGTTTGAAATATGTCATTCTCTTAAAAATCAATTCGGACCTGAAAACTGGTGCCGTTACAGAGGACTTCATCTTCTCTGTTTTGTGGACAACCACGATGTTTCAAGAATAGCAAGTACTCTTACAAACGAGCGCCATTTACCCCTTATATACACTCTTTTATTTTCAATGCCGGGTATGCCATGCGTATACTATGGCAGCGAATGGGGCGCAAAGGCTCACAAAAGCGAGGGAGATCCTGCATTGAGAGCTTCATTTGACAAGCCGATTTTTAACGGTCTTTCAGAGCACATTTCAAAGCTCAGTGAAATAAAGAAGCATTCAAAGGCTCTTAATTATGGGGATATTTCCGTTCCTGTTTTGACAAACAAGCAGTGTATAATACAAAGACAGTTTGAGGGCGAAAGGATTCTTTGTGCTATCAATGCTGATTCTTTTGAATATACGGCTTATTTTGACGCAGGCTGCATTGAGGCTGAAAACCTGCTCACGGGAGAGAGGTTCAGTTTCTCAGGCGGTGCTAGGCTGGAACCTTACACGGGATATATTTTAAGATGTGAGAGCTAATGTAAACCTAGATGTATATTTTATTTAGATGTTGATTAATGTTGACTTTTTGTGCTTTTTGCATAGTATTGTCAGATTAGTTATTTTGTTTGATAGTTAAAAGGTTGATTAATTTATTTAGACTTGACTTTTGAATTTTTCAGGCGTATACTTTAATCACAAAAAATAAAAACGGAGGAAAAGTTATGACAAAAGCGGAATTTATTGATGCAATCGCAGCTAACGGCGATTACTCTAAGAAGGATGCAGAGAAAGCTCTTAAAACCGTTATAGACACAATCACAGATTCACTAATTAAAGGCGAAAAGATTTCTCTTGTAGGCTTCGGAACATTTGAGGTTAAGGAAAGAGCAGCTAAAACTGCAATAAATCCAAGAACTAAGGAAACTATAAATGTACCTGCTAAGAAAGTTCCTACTTTTAAAGCAGGAAAAGGTCTTAAGGATACTATAGCTAAGTAGTATTTTTAGTCAGGAAGGGAAGTTTTATTATGGCTGAAAAGAAAACAGAAGAACAGATGGCAATTGCGGCGCAAGCTCCAAAGACTGCTGTAAAAAAGTCGTCTGCTAAAAAGGCTGAGCCTAAAAAAACGGCAGAAAAGAAGTCGGATGCTAAGAAGCCTTTGGCAAGGAAAGCTGCTAAGAAGGCAGAGCCTAAGACAAATGTTGTTGTAGAGTTTTACGGGAAACAGATTATTGCAAAGGATGTTGTATCTGCTTGTGAGGCTGCTTACAAAGCAGAAAACAAGGAGGCTGTAAAATCTATAGACGTGTATGTTAAGCCAGAGGATAATGCCGCTTATTATGTGGTAAATGCAAAGGTTTCGGGAAAGATTGATCTTTAATTTTTCATACGCCAAAAACTGACTTAAACGCTCGAACTATCGGGCGTTTTTGTGTTTTAATTTGCATATTATGCATTGTGGGACGATTGGTTTATGTGTTGCTTTAGTTGGAATATTTTAGCAAATAAGTGCTGAGAGAGGGGTAAAAAGTTGCAATTGCAACAGTTTTTTAAAATCTGATGTGATATAATTTCATCAAGGGCTAAATCCCGTTAAAACTTTAGAGGAAAACTATTTATAGGAGGTAAATTATTATGGCAAAATGGGTTTGTCCGGTTTGCGGATATGTTCATGAAGGCGATACTGCTCCGGAGAAGTGTCCGCAGTGCGGAGTTCCGGGAGAGAAATTTGAAAAATCTGAGAGCGACGAGATCGTTTGGGCTGACGAGCATAAAGTAGGCTCTGCTCAGGGACTTGACGAAGAGGTTGTTCAGGGACTTAAGGATAACTTTAACGGCGAGTGTTCTGAGGTTGGTATGTACCTTGCTATGGCTAGAGTTGCATACAGAGAGGGATATCCTGAGGTTGGTCTTTACTATGAAAAGGCTGCTTGGGAGGAAGCTGAGCATGCAGCTAAGTTCGCAGAGCTTTTGGGTGAAGTTGTTACACCGTCTACAAAGAAGAATCTTGAGCTTAGATATATGGCTGAAAACGGAGCTTGTGAGGGTAAGCTAAAGCTTGCTAAGCGTGCAAAGGAGCTTGGCTATGATGCTGTTCATGATACGGTTCATGAGATGGCTAAAGATGAGGCTCGCCACGGATGCGGATTCAAGGGACTTTTGGACAGATATTTTAAATAAGAATAAAAAAAGATTAAACGCCTTTTGCATTTTTGTAAAGGGCGTTTTTGATTTATATGACAATAATTAGCATTTTTGCGACATGATACGAATATGTGTTTGACCGAGTATTATTCTTCTGCTATAATTTTTTTATATTAAAGACTTCTGAAAAGTGATAAATAATATTAAAGGGAGGAATATTATGAATCTGAAAGCTTTATCTCTTGCACTTATGACTGCGTTTGCAATTCTTGCAAGCGGTTGCGACAGCGCAAATAAGAACGAGTCGGATAACGGTGAGATGCGTGAGAACTTGACGGCAACGCAGGTTGCAAAAGAAATGGGAATCGGTGAGAATCTAGGCAACACCATGGAAGCTTATGATGCATCGAACTGTGAAAGTATAACTTATGAGTGGCCGCCTGTTTCGGGAAAAAACACTACGGAGGATTATGAAACGATCTGGGGTGCGCCGGTAACCACACAAAAAATCATTGACGGCATGAAAGAAGCCGGCTTTAATACAGTCAGAATTCCTGTCTTTTGGGGTAATATGATGGAAAATGACGGGGAGTATAAAATAAATCCCGAGCTGTTAAACAGAGTTGAGGAGATAGTCAAGTACTGCCGAAATGCAGACCTTTATGCTGTTATAAACATTCACCACTTTGATGAATTTATTATCAGAAGAAATGACCTTGAAAGCTGTAAAAAGATCTTTGATACCTTGTGGACGCAGATAGCAGAACACTTTAAGGATTATTCAGACTATGTTGTATTCGAGGGCTTTAACGAGTATCTCGGCGGAAATCAATTTGACAAAGACGGAAATTTGGTTGAGATGAGAAAAAAAGATGCTTATGAGCTTACGAATGCACTCAATCAGACATTTGTAGATGCGGTAAGAAATACCGGAGGAAACAACGAGCAGAGAATTTTGATCGCGTCGGGCTACTGGACAAATATTGATAACACTACTTCGTCAAGATTTGAGCTTCCAAAGGATACATCAGAGGATAAACTTATGGTATCGGTTCACTATGTTGATAATCAGATGTACTGGACTAACAAAATCGGAGGAGAAGAATGGCTTGATTATGCAAGATCGCAGTGCGAGCTTTTAAAGAGCGCATTTTTAGACAAGAATATTCCTGTTTTTATAGGTGAGGTTACTTCGATTTATACGCCTGATAGATTTGCTTCAGACGCTAAGTATACGACCTCAACAGAATGTTTGGAAATAGTGTGCGATATGATGACTCAATACGGCTGTGTTCCTGTTTTATGGGATGTAACTGATAATTTCTATTCTCGTACAGAGTGCCAAATTATTGATGAGCAAGACAAAGCCTTTATCAAAGAATTCTCGGAAAAGCTCAGCAAGTAATAAAGCGAAGCTTTAATAAATCAATGCATAAATGATCGAATAGATCGTAAAAAGAGGATAGGAGGTTTTCTGATCCTCTTTTATATTTTTGTAAATGTATTTTTGATAAATCTACGCAACTTTGAGTTGCGAAATTTCCAACTCCGATTGGTAGACTTATTAAACTCGATGGGATATAATTAAATTAAAGGAGGCGGTAAGTATGACAATAGGAGAGCAGATTCAGAATATCCGTATTCAGAAAGGATTGACGCAGGAGCAGCTTGCGGAGATGCTAGAGGTTTCAAGGCAATCGGTATCAAAATGGGAGCTTGGACAGACTGTGCCGGACGTAGATAAAATTATCCGTATGAGTGAGCTGTTTGATGTATCGACAGATACGCTTCTCCTTAGAAATGTCGAGGATGAGCAGATTAATAAAAATCCTCTGCATTTGGGAAGCGTTTATCTTGTTGTTAAGGATTTTGAAAGATCGGTGGAGTTTTACGAAAAATTTCTGAACACGAAGGTAGGCGACAGATGCCGAAGCGGAAATAAGTTTGTGGAATTTTACATTGACAACAAGTGCATTGCTCTTATGAATGAAAACAACATTAAGGGACATTGCACAGACCTAGGAAGTCCTTATAAGTTTGTTCAGAATTACTGGGTAGAGGATTTGCAAATGGAGCATGAACGTGTAAAGGCTTTGAATATCGGCGAAGTTACGGAGATTCTAGAGGCATATCCCACCTATCACTATTTTCATCTGACTGATCCAGATAATAATATTATTGAGGTCACAGGAGGTTATCACATGAACGTTGATATTTGTCAAAGCTGCGCTATGCCGTTAAGCGACAATTACTACGGAACTAATGCTGACGGAAGCAAAAACCGTGAATACTGCAAATACTGCTTTGAAAACGGAAGGTTTTTAGGAGAACAGACGCTTGAGGAAAAAATTGAAAGCAACATTAAGTTTTGGGTTGACGAGGAAAACGGAATTACCGAAGAAATTGCACGACAAAAGCTCAGCGAGCTTTTCCCTACATTGAAACGCTGGAAAAATAAAACAATATGAAAACAAAAACAGGCTTACGGATTTTAAGATTCCGTGTGCCTGTTTATTT
>USCU01000048.1 GCA_900553335.1 uncultured Ruminococcus sp.
ACGAGATTGCCTCTTGTCTCGTGGGCTCGGAGATGTGTATAAGAGACAGGCCGAAATCAGCGCTGTTTCGGTGCAGGGAAACAAACAAATCGGCATTTGATGCGTTTGCCAGTTTTACAATCTCATCAAGCTCAACGAACTTATCGGTATCTCTTGACATCTCGACTTCGATTCCGCGGCTTAAAAGCTCATCTCTTACCAACAGTCCTATTTTAAGGTTATCGTCTTTTTCGTATCTTGTTTCGTCTAAAGAAAGCGCACCGGGATCTTCCTCTCCGCCGTGACCGGGGTCTAAGAATATTTTTATATCCTGAGGCTTGATCTCATCTTCAGAGGATTTGGATACAGAAGCTACTTCTTTTGAAACGGGTGTGACTTTGCTTGAATATGCTTTCATAATGCCTTTAATTGCCATTGCGATCATGAGAACGAAAGCGGCAAGAACAACTGCTGCAAAAGCGATTCTCCCCCAGTATATTTTAATTTTTTTATTTTTTGTCATTTGTTTCTCCTGGATTTGAGCTGTTTTTTTGTATTAAAGAAGCGTGCGTTCGTTGCAGAATTCGCATTCAACATTATCGCCTATTCCGACAAAGGATTTTGGGAGATAACCCTCACTGTTTGTTATGCAGATCTCATTTGAACAGCATACTCCCGGATACTCTTTTCCGTTAAGCAGAGGAATACTGCGGTTTTCGTTTGACAAAAGCGTCATAATAAGAGCCATTCTTATATACATTCCGTATTTTGCCTGTTTAAAGTATACCGCTTTTTCGTTTTCGTCAACGTCAGGTGAGATTTCATCAACTCTCGGAAGCGGATGTAATACCTTTAGATCCGGCTTTGAAAGTGAAAGCTTTGACGTATCTAAAACATAAGTGTCTTTTTGTGCGAAATACTCATCATCGCTTTTAAATCTTTCCCGCTGAATTCTTGTCATGTATAAAACATCAAGCTCTCCGATTACTTCTTCTAATGACGAAACTTCTTTAAAGCTTGCTCCGTGAACAGACAGAATATCTTTTATGTACTGAGGCATTTTAAGCTCGTTTGTTGAAATGAAAGTAAAGGTATTGTTTTTGTAGCAGGACATAGCTTTCACAAGCGAATGCACAGTTCTTCCATTTTTTAAATCTCCGCATAAGCCGATGTTTAAATTTTCAAGCGTTCCTTTTTCAAGCTTCAGCGTTATAAGATCGGTAAGCGTTTGTGTCGGGTGAAGGTGCCCTCCGTCGCCTGCGTTTATAACAGGGCAGTCGGCTGTAAGTGCCGCTGCCTTAGCAGCACCGGGCTGGGGGTGTCTTATAACGAGTACGTCCGCATAGCCCGAAACCACTCTTGTTGTATCAGAAAGGCTTTCACCCTTTGATACGGAAGAGGTAGATGGATTGTCAAAGCCTATCAAAGAGCCGCCGAGTCTTAGCATAGCTGTCTGAAATGACATCTGAGTTCTGGTTGACGGCTCGTAAAATAATGTAGCCATAATTTTTCCATCGCAAGCTTTTGAGTATTTTTCGGGGTTTTTATAAATCTTAATTCCAAGCTCTACAAGCTCGTCCCAAAACTTAATGGGGAAGTCGTTTAAATCAATAAGATGAAGATGATCCATTTTTTATGCTTCCTTTCAAAATATAACAACGAATATGTCCCTTGCCTCTAAGGTGATGGACAAAGCCTTCCAGTGGGGGAACAATCACGCACTGAAACCCTAAGGAGCTAATGCTCGGTCGTTTGCCCAATGACGGGGCGCTGCCCTTTATAAATAAAATCAAGATGCTCCCTTGCTTATAAAACATCGGGCATTACTTGATTTTCTCAGCAAAGAATACAAGCTTCTGCTGAAACATTGAATGACAGGCTTTCACCCTTATTGAAAATTAAAGGTGATTTTCTATAAACTCAAAAAGTTCAGCCTTTTCAAAGGTTCTGTTAAGAATTTCCAAAAGCGCTTTTGTGGAAACGTGAACCGGAAGATCAAGCGCCTTTAAAAGTGCTTGTCTTTTTGAAGAAGAATTTTCCCCGCCGACTAAACCTAAGTCATAGAGATCGTATACAGTGATCATGTCGTTAGTCTTTTTATTGTTGAACGCACCGCACCGTTTAAGAGCGCTTTTCAAAATCTCATTTGAAATTCCTTCAACGCCGAGCTTTCCTTCTTTGGATGGCCTGTCCTTGCGTTTCTCCTTGCCTAAAATGTCAGGGGTATAAACGTTTGTTATTTTATCCGAATCCACAAAGCTCTTAATAAAGCTTCTTATCTGAAAGCCTGCACTGTCGGAATCAGTTAAAATGATAATTCCCGACCTGTCTGCATAAAACTTTATAAGACGCTGTTTTTCTGTATTTTTATAAATATCAAAGCCGTTTGTTGTGATTACAACACCGTCTATAAAGGACGAAAGTCTTATTTTATCGTATTTCCCCTCGACAATGATTGCCTTGTCAGTGTATAGCATTAGCTTTTCAGTCCAATCATTTTAGAAATTGCTTTTTGAAAAATTACTTTTGGATCGGTCCGCTTTGATTTTAAGTCATAATCAGCCTTGGACAATATCAAAAGACATTTTCTTATATCCTCAAGAGAATAGTTTTTGCACATTCGGTAAGCATTTTTTGCTCTAAACTGTAAATTCTGAGGATATGAAAAATCTTCGATAAGATTATTTTCGGTAGCTCCAATGCTTCTTGCGAGCTTTGCACGGTAAAGATCGCAAAATGCTGAGTTGACAGATGAAAGCGTAGCGATATACTCGTCCGGCCTTTTGCAAAGATCAGACAAAATCTCAAACGCAGATTTTGCTCTCCCTGCAATTATTTCGTTTGCAAGCTTAAAAGAATCAGTATCCGTCTGCGGAACGCATAGCAGATCTATATCTTCCTTTGTTATCTCTCCTGACTGCTTGTAAAAAATCAGCTTTGAAAGCTCGTTCATGATAATAGTCGTAGAGCAAAGTGAGATCTGTGCTAAATATGAAGCGTTCGTTAAAGAAATAGAAAGCCCTGCCTTTGAAAGCTTTGCAGCAATCGCCTTTGCAAGATCATTGGTGCTTTTAAGCTTGAAATCGCATACTGAGCCCAGCTTTTCGCAGAACTTTGAGAATGACGCCCATTCTTTATTTAGCGCAGTTTTGCTTCGGTAAATGTCTATTCCGGTTATGTATATTATAACAGTTGTGCTTTTGTCAAGATCATTCAGAATGTCCTTAAGGTAAGATAAGTCATTTTTTTTCAGATCATTCAGGTATAGGTCGTTTATTAAAATAACCTTTCTGTCGCAAAAGAGAGGATAAGCGTCTGCCGTATCACGAAGCACCGATAAGTCAAGCGACTTGCCTGTAAATCTATGAAGATTCATGTCGGACGACTCAGGAGGCATGAGTTTATTTACAAGCCTTTTGGTAAACGACTCAACAGCTCCCGTATCTTTTCCGTAAAAAAGGTAAAGACTATCAATTTTTCCGCTTTTTATCAATGCTGCAAGCTCTTTGTCTGAAACATTAGCCATGACAGTCCCTCCTTAAACCTATTTAAAAACCAGTATATCATATTTTGAGATGTTTTGCAACTTTTGCTAGGCGGTTTTAGCGGATGACAGATTATTAATTAATTTGAGTTACGGTATTATTTTTTTTGTCATAGCATATTTTTTTGCCGTCAAAGTAAACCGTAAACGAATCTTCAGCGTTTATAATCTGCATATTCAAATTTTTAAGTTCAGCGCTTGAATTTGTAATATCCGAGCAGGAAGAAATATCTGTGTAAATATTGTTTTTGTAATATGCTTCTTTACTTGACGTGTTTTGTGATAAAAATATATCTACGTTTTTTACACCGCTTTTTTCAAGTACCGTTTCGACTGCACTCCCTAATCCGCTTTTTCCGCTTGTGTCAAAAACTGCTGCGTAATTATTTTTTATCGCAACAAACACAGTTTTGTTATCTGCAGTTAAGTTGTGAATATAAACCGAATTTCGGAATATAAGCGAGGATACCAGCGAACATAAACAAACAAGTGAAAACAAAGTGTAGGACTTTGTTAAAACTTCTGACAAACGTTTTGAAAAAATCAAAAGCAAAACGCATGAGCCGCAGAACAAGAAGACCAGTGCCTTTGTGATTATGCTTCCTGTTCCTGTATATGAAAAAGGCAGAGAAGAAAGAATTTCGCAGAGCTTCATGACAGCTTTTACAAGAAGCGATGATACTGAAAGAATAGGATAAGCTATAACAGAAGCACCGCCGACGACAGCAACAAGGGCTGTCAGCGTTAAAGCAAGAGTACAAATAGGCACAAGCAAAATGTTTGTGACAGGGGAGATCAGCGATATTTCGCTGAAGTAAAATACTGATATAGGAAGTGTCACAAGGCTTGCACAGGTACCGGGAAGTGCAACTGATAAAAATGCACAGTTAAAATGATCTGAAAATTTCCTATAGAGATACGGAGATAAAACTCCTACTGAGAACGCACCCGAAAACGATAGAATAAATGAAATGCTCCTTACAGATTCCGGCGAGATGAGAAGGATAATAACTGCACTTAGAGCTAAGGAATTCAAAGCGTCTGGTTTTCGATTAAAAAGATATGAAGAATGTATAAGTCCCGACATTACAGCGGCTCTGATAACAGACGGACTTGCTCCTGCAAAAAGCGTAAACAACAGTATTACAGAAAGCGACAGCATGCTTAAAAGCTTTTTATTTTTTAAAAATACCGATAGGACGGAATAAATCAAGCCTGTTATAATTACAAGATGAATTCCCGACTGTGCAAAAATATGTCCGAGTCCGCATCTGTATAAGCTGAGCTTTGTTCCGCTGTCGATTTCAGTTTTGTCCGAGCAGAGCATTGCGCCTATAAATCCGCCTGTATCATCGGGTAGATATGTTGTAATTTTTTCAAAAAGATAATCTCTGTACTTTAAAATGCAGCGCATAAAAGAAAAATCGACGGGAGTTATTTTAACTGAAGAAGCTTCTTTTCCCTCAAGGTATACTCCGAGAGAGTTATAGTAATCCTTAGAGCTAAAGGAGTCTGAGTTTTTTATTTCGTTTACTGTTAGAATGCAGTCGATTTTGTCGCCGTAATCTGCTTTAACCGAATCGGTTAAAAATGTTATCTCAGCGGTCATGTCAGAATTTATTTTGCCTTTTGCCGTAATTTTTAAAGTGTCTGAGGAAAAATAAGAGTAATCCTTTATACTGCCTGAAAACGCAACGCTTTTGCCGGAAAAATCAAGAAGCTTTTCGACATAAAGTTTGTCATGCAAAATGTTTGTCATAAGCGCAAAAATCAAGGCTATCGAAATGACAAGTATATATTTTCGGTGACGCTTAAATACGAAAACCAAAACCGCCGACAAAATAAAAACGGCGGTCACTGATAATAAACTAACGCTGAAAGACATAAATGAAGAAACAAAAAGACAAAATGCAAAAGGAAAACCAGCAAAAACCATTTTTCTTTTCATATAATCATCCTTCCGTAGCTTTTTAATAAAAGGCAATGCCCCGTCATTCAACAAACGATCGGGCATTAGCCCCGTAGTCTTTTAATAGGGGATTGTTCGCCCACTGAAAGGCTAAGCTCTCCGCCGCATTAAAGACTTGGAACATAGTTATTATTATATAATTATATCTTCTTGTTAGTAAGAATGTCAATAGCATGATTTTTCGGTATATTTATTCTTAAACGGCAAACAATGTTTGTGAGCAGAAAATTTCGCTCAGAAAGGAATGATGAAAAATGACGTCAAAAGATTTACTTTATGTTGAGGACGCATTAAGCCACGAGAAGTTTTTTAAAACACAGTGTCAGGAAGCTATATCTAAGCTTGAGGATAACGATCTTAAGACTTGTGTCAGCGAGCTTATGAAGAAGCATGAACAGATTTTTAGAAGCTTTTACGGCTTGCTTTAATTTGGGGGAGGAAAAATATGAACGATAAGAACATTATGGAAGGACTTCTTTTAACCGAAAAGGGCGGATGCGATCTTTATATGCATGGAACTGTTGAGTCAACTCCGGGAAATATAAGACAGACATTTTCAAAGGCATTAAACGAAGCACTTTGTGTGCAGGACGAACTTTTTAAAAAGATGTCGCAAAAGGGTTGGTACTCTGAGAAGCAGGTTGAACAGCAAAAAATCAACGAGGTTAAAAACAAGTATTCAAATCAAAACTAGAAAAAAGGCGAAGAGATTTTTATTTCTCTTCGCCTTTTGCGTTATGCGTAATGATATTTTTGTCTCATTTTTATAAGTAACAATACTGTAATTATCATTGACATGATTTCAGCAGCAATGATGGAGAGCCATATTCCGTCAATGCCAAGGAATATCGGAAGTATCAGCACTGCCGCAATTTGAAATACCAGTGTACGCAAAAACGAAATAAGAGCAGAAATAAGACCGTTGTTGAGAGCGGTAAAGAATGACGAACCGAAAATAGAAATACCTGCGAAAAGAAATGAAAAGGAGAAGATCCTGAATCCTCTAAGTGTTAATTTGAGCAGCTCGGCGTCATAACCTACAAAGATCTTTGCCAGCGGATATGCAAGAAGCTCTGCAAGAGCAAGCATACATACAGAGAAAGTTCCGATGATCACAAAACTCTTTTTCAGAATGCTTTTTAGCTCGGCGCTATTCTCTGCACCGTAATTATAGCTTGTAATCGGAGCTGAGCCGACAGAATATCCGATAAATGCTGCAAGGAAAATCATATTGACATACATCAGTACTCCGTATGCCGCAACTCCGTCCTCTCCTGCATATTTAATCAATTGCACATTATAAAGCATGCTTACAATAGACATGGAGATGTTTGACATCAGCTCAGATGAGCCGTTGGTGCAGGCTTTAAGCAGAGATCTTCCGTCAAATTTGGTTTTTGTCAGTCTGAGTAAGCTTGTGTTTGGACGGCTGAAATAAATTAGGGGAATAATGCCTCCGACTGCCTGACTTATGGCGGTTGCAGCCGCAGCGCCGACTAATCCCCAGTCAAATACCGCAATAAACACCGCATCTAATACCATGTTTGTCACTCCGGCGGTCACTGTAACGCCAAGACCGAGCTGAGGTTTTTCCGCCGTAGCGAAAAAAGTTTGAAATTCGTATTGCAGCATATAAAAAGGAAGCGCCATCAGAATTATTCTTCCGTAGGTAACGCAGTTGTCAAGCATTTCCTCCTCTGCGCCGAGGAAAGAGGCGACAGGCCTAATAAAAATGATTCCCAGCGCAGCAATGACAATACCGCAAAGCGCTGTTACATACACGAACAACGAAAATAGCTGATTTGCTTTGTCGGCTTTTCCCTCTCCCATGGTTTTGGCTATAAGCGCACCGCCGCCTGTGCCGAACATAAATCCTACGGAGCCGAGTATCATTAAAAACGGCATAATAAAGTTTACAGCGGCAAAAGGAGTTTTTCCTACAAAGTTTGAAACAAAAAATCCGTCCACTACGCCGTAGATTGATGTGAACATCATCATTACAATTGACGGCAAAACGAATCGTATAAGACGTGAATAATTAAAGCGATCGGATAGATTGATTTTCATGTTCTTTCCCCTTTCAGAATTTTTGTAAATAAAAAAAGCGTCCGGTAAAACCGAGCGCACTCGACATCTTATCGACTTTACAATTCCGATTGTTGGTCCTCCGATGACCTATTTAATTTTAAAAAATTAAGAACCTCTTTTTGCCTTGCGTTTTCTTGTAGAAATAAGAGCTATAACAGCACCCGCAAAGGAAACTACTGCCGCAGATGACAAACCAATAACAAGTGGCATTGCAAATCCCGGAACCTTATACTTTTCTGAATAATTATAAATTACATAAATATCATTCTCAGTATAGACACCGTTAGCA
>USCU01000049.1 GCA_900553335.1 uncultured Ruminococcus sp.
GAGATTGCCTCTTGTCTCGTGGGCTCGGAGATGTGTATAAGAGACAGCCCTTGTACCATACATTTATCTCTTCCCCCGCAAATCTATGTCAAGCTTTTTAAACTTTTGACTTAATTTCATTTTCAAAGAAAGAGTCTACATTATCGGGATTTACTGAATGCACAGCTCCGTCAACTGTTACAGACACGCCGTTTTGACAATTGCCTATACAAAATGCGCCGCCAAGCTCAACACGGTCTTGAATGCCGTTTTCCTTAACAAGTCTTTGAAGCGCCTCAACTACTTGTCTTGAGCCTTTTAAATGACAGGAGCTTCCGATACATATTGTAACTTTCATTGAACTGTCCTTTCTCTGATTACTCGTAATCTACAACATTTACCCAACTCAAAAGAAGCTCTCTCTCCTCGGGATTTCCTTTTACTGACTGCGAAGCTGCTACTATAGGCATCCACTGCTGCACATACTGTTTTGCAGTATCGCTCTTTTCGCAGAACATATTAAGATACTTTTCAGCAAGCTCTTTCTGTCCGCCAAGTATAAACAAAAGATATGTTCTTGCAGCATCAGCAGAAGCATTTCCCTGCGTAGCATGCGACCAGTCTAAAATATGAAGCTCTCCGTCAGGAGAAACAATAATGTTTGACGGGTTAAAATCGCCGTGACAAACCTTGTTGTGCTTAGGCATAGCGTCAAGGCGGGTATGAAGCTCATATCTTGTCGTTGCGTCAAGGTCAGTTTGAGAAATTTTAGCCTGCATTTTATCCTTAAGCTTATTCAAGTTAAAACAGGTCTTAGACTGAACCTCAAGCTGAAGATCAACAAACATATTCATGTATTCATCTGTCTTCTCAGGGTTCTCCTCCATAAGCTGAGCCAAAGTTCTTCCTTCAACAAACTCTAAAACAATAGCCCACTTTCCCTCGATTTTTTTAACCTCTAAAACCTTCGGGATATTAAGACCGGTTTCTTCAATTCTTGCTGTGTTAAGCGCTTCGTTTAAAATATCGTACTTTTTAAACTCTTCATTAAATACTTTAACGGTTGTGTTTCCGTTTCTGTAAATAGTCTTGGTGTTTCTTACCGCCAGTACCTTTTCAAAATCCATAACAATATCCTCCTTCTATTAATAAGGGGCACAGCCCCATTATTCAACGTTTTCAGCGGGGATTGTATCCCCCGATGAAAAAATTAAGTGAAACCCGCCGCCTATAGAGGCGGGAAACATCTTAAATCAGCTATATAAGTTGCCAAATTTAGGCATGATTAATATATACTGTACCGTTATTATAATATATTTTATGCAATTTGGCAAGAGTTTTTCCCTTCGTTTACAAAAAAGTTTCAGCAGAAAAACCCGTATTTTTCTGCCGAAACTATTATGACATATTAATCAAATTACTTTCCGTAATATGCCTTGAGGTACATCTCCTTGATTTCCTTCATAAGAGGATATCTTGGGTTTGCTCCTGTACACTGGTCGTCAAATGCATCCTCAACCATGCTGTCAAGGTTATCCAAGAAATATTTCTCGTCAACGCCGTAATCCTTAATTGTCTTCTTAATTCCAACTTTAGCCTTAAGCTCTTCAATAGCGTCAATGAACTTTTCAAGTGTTTCCTCATCGTTCTTTCCGCAAATTCCAATAAAGTGAGCACACTCAGCATATCTCTCCAATGTGTGAGGATACTGATACTGTGAGAATGTTCCCATCTTTCTAGGAGCAGTTGCTACGTTAAATCTCATAACCTCTGTGATAAGGAGAGCGTTAGCAACTCCATGAGGGAGATGATGATAAGAACCGAGCTTGTGAGCCATCGAGTGGCAAACGCCGAGAAATGCGTTAGCGAACGCCATACCTGCCATAGTTGATGCATCAGCCATTTTTTCTCTTGCAATTATGTCATTTCCGTTTTCATATGCATCAGGGAGGTATGTGAAGATGTTCTTGATAGCCTTAAGAGCAAGACCGTCTGTATAATCTGTTGCCATAACTGAAGCATACGCCTCAAGAGCGTGAGTCAACGCATCAATACCTGAAGCAGATGTAAGTCCCTTAGGAGCGCTTATCATGTTGTCTGTATCAATGATTGCCATGTTAGGAAGAAGCTCATAGTCAGCCAAAGGATATTTTGTTCCTGTCTTTTCGTCTGTGATAACAGCGAATGGAGTTACCTCAGAACCTGTACCTGATGAAGTAGGAACGGCGATAAAATATGCCTTTTCTCCCATTTTAGGGAATGTGTAAACACGCTTTCTGATATCAATAAATCTCATTGCCATATCCATAAAGTCAGCGTCCGGATGCTCATAAAGAACCCACATTATCTTACCAGCGTCCATTGCTGAACCTCCGCCCATTGCGATGATACAGTCAGGCTCGAACGCTGTCATTGCCTTTGCACCCTCCATAGCGTTAGCCAACGTCGGATCAGGCTGTACGTTTGAGAATGTTGTATGAACGATTCCCATTGAATCGAGCTTATCTTCGATAGGCTTTGTGTATCCGTTCTTGTAAAGGAACGAGTCAGTTACGATGAATGCTCTCTTCTTGCCCATTACATTCTTAAGCTCATCAAGGGCAACAGGCAAACAGCCCTTCTTAAAGTAAACCTTTTCAGGCGCTCTGAACCAAAGCATATTCTCTCTCCTCTCGGCAACTGTCTTGATGTTTAATAAGTGCTTAACTCCAACGTTTTCAGAAACTGAGTTTCCGCCCCATGAACCGCATCCCAAAGTCAAAGAAGGAGCAAGATTGAAGTTATAAAGGTCACCGATACCGCCGTGTGAAGAAGGTGTGTTTACAAGAATACGGCATGTTTTCATCTTAAGAGCAAATGCATCGATCTTTTCTCTCTCAGTAGTGGCATTAACATACAATGAAGAAGTATGACCGAATCCGCCGTCCTGAACAAGTCTGTCTGCCTTTTCACAAGCGTCCTCAAAGTTTTTAGCCTTATACATTGCAAGTACAGGTGAAAGCTTTTCGTGTGCAAATTCTTCGGAAATATCAACACTTGTTACCTCTCCGATAAGAATCTTTGTATCAGGATCTACTGTAACTCCTGCAAGCTCTGCGATCTTAGCGGCAGACTGTCCGACGATCTTCGCATTTAATGCTCCGTTAATGATAATAGTCTTTCTTACCTTTTCTGTTTCTGCCTTAGTGAGGAAGTAGCAGCCTCTTGCCTTAAACTCTGCCTTTACTTCTGAATAAATGTCGCTCAAAACGATAACCGACTGCTCTGAAGCACAAATCATACCATTATCAAATGTCTTAGAATGAATAATAGAGTTCACTGCAAGCTTAATGTCAGCTGTGTCGTCAATTACAGCAGGTGTGTTACCTGCACCAACTCCGAGCGCCGGCTTTCCGCTTGAATAAGCAGCCTTAACCATTCCCGGTCCGCCTGTTGCTAGGATTATATCCGCTTCCTTCATAACTGTGTTTGTAAGCTCAAGCGAAGGAACATCAATCCAAGCAATAATTCCCTTAGGAGCTCCGGCTGCAACAGCTGCGTCTAAAACTACCTTAGCGGCTGCGATCGTACAAGCCTTTGCTCTTGGGTGAGGAGAAATTATGATCGCGTTTCTTGTCTTAAGTGCGATAAGAGATTTAAAAATAGCTGTAGATGTAGGGTTAGTTGTAGGAATAACAGCAGCAATTACACCGATAGGTTCTGCTACCTTTATAGTTCCGTATGACTCATCTCTTTCAATGATTCCGCAGGTCTTTGTGTTTTTAAAAGCATTATAAATATGCTCTGCTGCGTAGTTGTTCTTTATTACCTTATCCTCAACAACTCCCATTCCTGTTTCTTCAACAGCCTGCTTTGCCAAAGGTATTCTCTGCTTGTTCGCAGCTGATGCCGCAGCCTTAAAAATCTCGTCAACCTTTTCCTGAGAAAAAGTCGAAAACTCTTTTTGAGCTGCCCTAAGCTCAGCAAGTCTTGCCTCAAGTGCCTCAACGCTGTCTACAACGTCAAATGTCTTTTCAGCAGTTTCTTTCTTGTTACTCATAAGTGAATCTCTCCTATTCATAAAATATTTGTAAACTTGAAGTTATTCTATCATCGCTGACAGAACTGCGAGTGATGCTGCCATATTTTCGTTTTGTACAATCACTCCGTCAGGGACGACGAGCTGTACCTGTGCGAAATTCCAGACAGCAAGAATTCCGCCTTTAACCATCTCGTTGCAAACCTGCTGTGCATATTCTGACGGCACGGTTATTATTCCAAGACGGATATTTAACTTTTTTACGGTTTCGGAAAGCTCGGATATATCATATATCCTTTTGCCGTGAATCGTTTTGCCTATAATGTTTTGATCTGTGTCAAATCCGGCGACAACATTCATGCCGTATTCTAAAAACCCTTTGTACGACAAAAGCGCACTCCCCAAATTTCCAACTCCGGCAATAATTGCGTCCTTTAGATTATCATAGCCTAAAAAACTCTCAATATCCTCTACAATAGAACTGAGAATATACCCTGTTTTCGGCTTTCCTCCGCCACGGCTCACAATCGCCAAATCTTTTCTGACCTTAACCTCATTAAGACCTAAATCCCTCGCCACCGTCGGAGCTGAAATATTTATAACTCCGTCGCACTGCTTGGACTTTAAATAGGTCAGGTAATTAGGCAATCGCTTCAGCGTTCTTTTTGATACCTCTTTACCGATAAAAATCAACACCTCTCATGGGTTTTGCTCGGCAAAATTTAATCAGTATTTTTTTACCGATTACATTATACTTCATCTTAAATACTATGTCAATATATGATTGTTAATTTTTTAACAGATTCCGATTATTCTCTGTTTTATCCAAAAAATGTATAAACACCGCCTGAATTTTAAGATATTTTTCCACCTTTCCAGACATCTCACAATGGTTCATTGTCAACTACCGTTAATCATTGTCAGTTGTAATTACCAATTATACATTACAAATTAAATTGACCTCCGAATTCTTCCAAAAATCAGTACAATAATAAAACAAACACCGACTCCTACCAAACTTCCGCAAAAATCTATCATCACATCTCTTATCATTGGACTTCTTCCGGGAACAAACATCTGATGAATCTCATCGCTTACCGCATACAAAAGACAAAATATTAAAGCACTCGACATCTGAAACAGGCGCTGTTTTTCAAATTTACGGCTAATCTCCTTTAAGGATAAAAAGCTTAATACACCTAGAACTGCATACTCTGTTAGATGAGCAGTTTTTCTCACAAAAAAATCTATGTTATGTAAAATTCCAAACTGTTCGATCGTTCCACCCTGAGAAATATCAACATTAAAAAGCCTGCTAAGTATATTTATGACAAAAGATGTTTGTTCATCAGATTCTTCGCTTGGCTGTGATGAAAAATAAAATATAACGCAAAGCCAAATGAATGTTAGAATCCATACCGACACATTATAAATCATTCTCCGTTTACTTTTTTGATTTTGCAAATCTGATCAGTTCCTCTCTTGTATTATTAATGTACCCCGATTCTATAAGATAAACCATCTCGTTTAATATATCCCCTATTTCCACACCGGAAAACCCCAACTTCAAAAGATCATTTCCGTTTACTGAAAGCTCATTTCGCCTTACAGCATTATTTGACTTTAAAAATTCCTTTGCATTTATATAAAGTGAATGAAGCTTATCAAGCTTTTCTTTTTTCAGATACTCAGACTGCGCCGAAGTATCGGCAAACCGAACTTGCATATAATCATCAAAAAACCGTTCGCTGAAATCATACGCCCTTAAAAGACGTTTCATTTTACTTTCGCTTTCTTCAACTCTGTTGTCATGCTCTTTGATAAGCGAGAGAATATATTTTTTATCCTCGTTTGACATTTTCAGAGAGTGCAAAACCCTATCGGCAATCTTAACGCTCTGCTGAGGGTGAGTTTTAAAATGCATTACGCCGTATCGGTCTGTTTTTAAAACGCTCGGCTTTCCTATATCGTGTAAAAGCATTGTAAGCCTTAAAATCGGATCCGGAGAAATACCGGCTACACTTTCAACTGTATGATTATAAATATCATACTTATGATGAGGCGTATTTTGCAAAACATCAAACATCCGGCGAACTTCTGGAACAACAACCGCTATTATTTCTTTATACTCAATTAATACGTTTTTTACATTTTGTCCCGAAAGAAGCTTTAAAAGCTCATCTCTTATACGCTCCCTGGAAACATACCTTAACAGCCATCTGTTTTTGAATATACTCTTTTTAGTTTTTTCTTCTATCTCAAAGCTCAGGGTTGAGGAAAACCTAAGCGCTCTTATAATTCTGAGTGCGTCCTCACAAAATCTCTCGTCGGGATCTCCTATCGCTTTTATAATCTTATTATTTATATCCTTTAGTCCGCCGAAAAAATCTATTACCTCTCCGTCTGTTGTGCAAAGAGCATTTATAGTAAAATCACGGCGTTTTAAATCTTCTTCTAAGCTTCCTACAAAATTGACCTCACCCGGCGTTCTGTGATCTGAATAATTTTTCTCATCTCTAAATGTTGTTATTTCAAATATTTCTCCGTCGATGATAACAGATACTGTTCCGTATTTTATGCCCGTATTAAACGTCTTAAAATCCCTAAAAACATTTTTTATCTGAAGCGGAGCAGCATTAGTTGTAATATCCCAGTCGTGCGGAAGCTTTCCCATGACATTATCTCTTACGCACCCGCCTACAGCATATGCCAAAAAGCCGCAGTCACGAAGCTTTGAAATCGCTGACTTAACTTGTGGACTAAGCACTATGTTCATTTTTATCCCCTCTTTTTTCCGTTTGCTGCATCTTGCTGAAAAGGCTATGATATTGTATAATTAAATCAATATGTGTATTTTTTAATTAAAAGGACAATTATTATGTATAAAAACAAAAAACCCTCTGCTTTTAAAGTCTTTTGCAATACATTTTTTACAAGTATTTATCCTGTCCGTTCGGAAACAATAGCAAATATGAAACTAAAACATTTTAATCTTTTACTGCCTGCCATGTCGTCAGTAGTTATGTTTTTAATTATATGTATTTTTTCTGTTCCGAGTGTAAGCTTTGCTGCACTTATGCCTTTTTTAATCAGCATTTTTCGCTGTTCAAAGTTTAAAGAATTTTTAAAAAGCAGCGCTGTATTTTTCTTTATTTATTATTCATTATCCTTTAGCTTTCTATTTAAGCTTTATGAAATTTTGGATATTTCAAAAGCTTTGGGAATCATTCTTTCAATCCTAAGCGTTATCCTTTTAAGCTTAATTACAAGCATTATTCATATACTTCCGACACTTGTGTTTTTCCGATTCTCCAAAGGCCGGATAGTCGACTGCTTTTGCTATTCATTGCTGTTTACATTGGGAGAATACCTTGTAAGTATAATTCCGATTCTCGGATTTCCTATTGCAACTGTGTCTTTAAGCGTCTGCGGATTAAGTTCATTTTTGCAAATTTCAAGTCTTTTCGGCTCTCTTTTTATAACATTTATTATAGTTTTAATAAACGGTCTTTTTGCCTGTGCGCTTATAACAAGGATTATAAGCTTAAAATCATTAACATCAGTACTTTTAGCCTTTTTGATTTTTCTTTCAAACATCATCTATGGAACAATAAGGCTAAATATGCCGCAGGATGCCGACGGCGGCACTTTAACCGCAGCCGCAGTGCAAATAGATAAATCAGGGCTTGAAAAATGGAAAGTCACATCGCCCCTAAGCTTATACAAAAAAGAAATCTCAAAAATAGGTGATGTAGATATGATTTTTCTTCCGGAAACCGCCATCACCACTTCAATAGAAAGCAAAGGTGTAGAATATTCTATCAACAGAATTGTAAACAGTACTAATGC
>USCU01000050.1 GCA_900553335.1 uncultured Ruminococcus sp.
GCATATCATAAAGCGCATTAGCGGCAGGGGTGTCATATAAGGTCACATTAAATTCTTGTCCGGCTATTGTCAGTTTCAATTTTCGGTTTTCTGTTTCGTGTGTGTCTGTATTGTTTGTAAATGATTCAGTATCCTGCAAATCAGCTGATTGATTTTCTGAATCATCGGTGCTGTTTTGTATATTCGACTGCTCCTGATGTGAACTTTGCTCGGAAGCAAGGGACATGGTTTTCTGCTCTGCGCAGGCGGCAAGACCTAAACACAATAGCAAATATAAAACAATTAAAACACCTTTTCTCATTGTAGTTTCTCCGTTTCTGAATAGCGTTATTTTCCGCTGAAAACCGGGAAATAACTGTATTCACCGTAATCCTTGAAATCCAGTGCCATTAAAATTTTCATATCTTCGCTTGAAATTATAAAATCCAGATTTGCGTTGTCCTGCATATGTTTCGGATTAGATGTTTTGGGCAGAGCAACTGTTCCTAAATTTAAGGTATATTTAATACATAACTGCGGAACGGAAACGCCGTATTTTTGAGCCATAGCCACAATCGTATTGTTTTTCAACGCCTCACCGTGAGCAATCGGAGAGTAAGCCTCAACAACGATATTCTGCTTTTTGCAGAACTCAATCAGCGCAGTTGGTGTATTTCCTATATGAATCAAAAGCTGATTTACCATTGGTTTGATTTTACAGTTGGCAAGAAGGTTTTTAAGATCATCAATTAGAAAGTTTGAAACTCCGATTGCTTTAACCTTGCCTGCCGTGTAAGCGTCCTCAAGTGCTTTCCACACCTGTATGTTTTCTTCAAAATAGCGTTTGTCGTTACGCCATTCCGCCCAGGGCTGCGGACTGTGTATCAGCATAAGGTCGATATATTGAAGTCCCATTTTTTCGAGCGATTCATCAATAGACTTGGCTGCTGAGTCATAAGTTTTTGCTTCTGCTGCCACCTTGCTTGTAACAAATATATCTTCTCTTGAAATGCCGCAATCTTTGATTCCGGCGCCAACGCCTCTTTCATTGCCATAAGCTTGTGCAGTATCAATATGACGATAGCCGATTTTTACAGCAGAAATAACTGCCTTATCTGCTTTGTCATCGTCAATAAACCAAGTTCCAAGTCCTAACACGGGAATTTTTATCCCGTTACTTAAAGTTTGAAATTCCATTACTTTTCCTCCGTTTTCTTTTTGATTTTTCTCAGTAATTTTGTGCTGTAATGAGCGATAAAGATACAAAGTCCCATTAAAGCGAGATAGTCTGCGTAAAACAAAATTTTTGATTCTTCATAATTGAGAAATACAAACTCACTTTTTAAGAACAAATAGGTTAAAAAATCTCTTTTCACGAAAGCAAATACGCCATATCCCGCAACTAAAATCCCGATTATAGGCAGGAAAACAGAGCGAATTTTTGATGTATGCGTATGTGGAGAAATTTTCTTTACCATAACCATAACCATATTCCAATGCAGACCGAAATGCAGGCTCATAAATATAAAACCCCAGTATGCACCGAGAATATGAAGCCGACGGGCAATAGACATACCGCCGTTTATCGGTAAAAAGTCAAACACATAACGGGACATAACGATACCGCTATACATTTGAGCGAGCATTGCAAGCAAGACGAGCAAATCAATACAAAGAGTTATGATACGCAATGCGGTGTATTTCCCTTTAAAAATGTTTTTATGCCAGCCAAAATTAAGAATATGATGAGCGATAAAAAGGATAAATATTCCTGCGCCCACCCATTCGTGTGCCGTTTGGCCCCAAAACTGATAACCCATTAAGAACAAAAGCAGTAAGGTCATTAAAATATCGACTGCTAATTTAAGAACAGCCCTCGGTTTCATTGCTCCACCGCCTTACCTACGCAGGCAATCGCATTTAAGCTGCGTGGATAGCCGATATAGGGCAGGCACTGAGAAACAACACGAATCAAAAAGTCCTTGTCGTTTCCCATATTCATATTCCCTTTGGAATGAGCGATAAGCTGTGGTTCACAGCCGCCTTGCGCCATAAGAAAACAAAAGGTAATAAGCTCACGCTCCGAAAGGGAAAGCCCCTTTCGGGTATAGTAATCACCGAAACAATTTGCTGCAAGCCAGCGATTGATGTGTCCTGCTTTCCACGCTTCTTTCATATGTTCCCCAAAAATTTCAGCCTGTGCTTCTATACCTTTTTCAAGTCTGTTTTCAAGGGTAGTGGTAGCCCGCCCGTCAAGGGGTAGTGAAATACCTTTTTCTGTAAAGATTTCGTTTGTGCAGTTCAAAAACGGCAGCATTCTTCCATAACCCAAATAATCGGTTGCCTGATAAACGATTTCTTTTACCATTACCGGCGTGATATCGTTTTCAAGTGCTTTTGGTAACATCTCCTTGTATGCCTCTACACCGCCGCAGCCTATCAGCGCTGCTAAAATCGCCATATAGCGTGTTTTTTCGTCTAATTGACCATTTTCCTCGTTTGGTACTTCGTTAAAAGTAAAATGCTCGAAACGTTCCATAAATTCGTGATCGGTGATATATAAATCCATTTTAATTTCTCCTTTCAGATTTTTTGATTGCCTGTAGACCAGACGTGCTTTTCTTTTGCGGCAGCAGGTGTGTTTTGCGCCATAACGCCAACTAACTCGTGCGGAATATACGGCTCTTCCAAATAGGTGATTTCATCATTGCTTAAAGACAAATCGACCGCCTTTGCAGCGCCCTCTATGTGAGAAAGTTTTGTCGCCCCCACAACAGGAGCAGTAACCTTTGTAAGCAACCACGCAAGTGATATTTCTGTCATAGATACTCTGTGCTTTTCGGAAAGTTCTAAAACTCGGTCGATAATAACGCTGTCTTGCTCGGCGGACAAATCGTATTTCAGTCGTGCATAGCTATCCTCCTGCAAACGCTTTGAGGTTTCGCCGGGGCGTTTGGAAAGCCGACCGCCTGCAAGGGCGCTGTACGGTGTCATTGCAATATTTGCTTCCTCGCAAAGTTTCGCCATTTCTCTTTCTTCCTCACGAAAAATAAGGTTATAGTGTCCTTGTACGGACACGAACTTTGCGAAATTTTCTTTTTCGGCAAGTGCATTTGCCTGTGCCAACTGATAAGCAAAACAGTTGGAAATACCGATATATCTTGCCTTTCCTGCTTTTGCCGCACTGTTTAGTCCCTCCATTATGTCGTGAAGGGGAGTAGTATAATCCCACATATGGTAAATATATAAATCAACATAATCCATACCGAGATTTCGGAGGCTTTTATCAAGCATTTTTTCAATGTGTTTTTGTCCGGAAATACCATGCTCAATTTCCTCTGCTGTGCGTGGCAGAAATTTTGTGGCAATGACAATATCATCACGCTTTGCAAAATCTCTGATTGCTCTGCCAAGGTATTGTTCGCTTGTTCCGCTTTGATAGGCAATCGCTGTGTCAAAGAAATTTACGCCAAGCTCCAAGCCTCGTTTTATGATTTCACGGGACTGCGCCTCGTCAACTGTCCAACTGTGCTGTCCGTTCCCGGCATCGCCAAATCCCATACAGCCCATACAAATACGGGACACCGTGAGGTCTGAATTTCCTAATTTTGTGTACTGCATAATTTCTCTCCTTACACACCCGGAGAAACAAACCTATTCTTGTCTTTCGTATTCTCCATTTGGGTGTTCCGATTTTTTGCCGTGTTGTCATGTTCGGTAATCATTGTAATATTCAATATGCGGCATAAAATCATCTTATTATTTGTCAAGTTCATTTAACATCTTTTTAACTGTGCAGGGATTTCCGCAAGCAACAGCGTTTGCGGGTATCGGTTTTGTAACAACACTTCCAGCGCCGATAACAGCGTTATCACCGATCGTAACGCCGGGCAGAATAACCACACCGCCGCCAATCCAAACATTATTTCCGATTATAACAGGCGCAGTCTTTGTGCGTATCGCTTTTCTGCCTGTTTCATCGGTATAAATTCGTTCATTGGGCAAAATCGGGTGAACTGCCGTGTAGATTTTGACATCAGGAGCGATTAAAACATTTTCTCCGATTACAATTTTCCCTGTATCTAAAAGGGTACAGTTCATATTGATAAGGCTGCCTGCACCAAGAGAAATATTACAGCCGTAATCAACATATATAGGCTGATTTACCCGTACATTCTCGCCGCAGTATTCAAACAGCATGCGGATAATCTGATCCCGTAAGCTCATATTCTCAGCTGGAAGACTGTTATATATCCTCATTAAATCTTTTGCGTTATTACTGAGAATACGAAGTTCTAAATCTCTTGTATCATAGAATTTGCCGCATAACATTTTTTCTTTTTCCGTCATAATATCGGCTTGCTCCTAAAACTGTTCCGCCCAGTTTTTTAATTCCCGTTCTGATATACGGTTTAGCATTTTGCCGTTTTCCCATTTTGCCGAAGCAGAGCATAGAGGTTTTAATATCTCTGCCGTTCTGCCTATTGGGCTGCCTCCGCTTGTGGCAAAGAGAACAATAGTCTTTCCCGAAAGGTCGTAACTTTCAACAAAGGTATTGATAATGGTAGGCGCAACATACCACCAAATCGGAAAGCCGATAAATATGGTGTCGTAGTCTTCCATATTCGATACCTTTTTCGCAATTTTAGGACGGGAGTTGGGATTGCTCATTTCAACGGAGCTGCGGCTATTTTTGTTCGTCCAATCGAGATCGGCACGGGTGTATGGTATTTCGGGTTTAATTTCAAATAAATCTGCGCCTGCTGCCTTTGCCAAACGCTCTGCTGCGGCTTTTGTAACGCCGCTCGCCGAGAAATATGCTACAAGTTTTTTGCTCATTTTATTTTTCCTCCAATTTGTTATATTCTTCGTCACTTACGGGTTCACACCATTCATTAGAGGTGTTTTCCCCCGGCACTTCCACCGCAATATGCGAAAACCAACTATCCTTTTTTGCACCGTGCCAGTGCTTAATTTCGGGCGGTATTGTGATTACCGTTCCTGCGGTGAGAGAAACAGGCGGTTTGTTTTCCTCTTGATACCAACCCTCACCTGCAGTACAAATGAGAAGCTGCCCACCGCCGCTTGAAGCATGATGAATGTGCCAGTTGTTACGGCAGCCAGGTTCAAAAGTTACATTCGCAAGGAAAACCGTTGTTTCCTGCGGATTTGTCAGCGGATTCAAAAAAGAATTCCCTATAAAATACTGCGAAAAGGCATCGTTAGAGTTGCCTTTGCCGAAAGCATTTATTTTTTCAAATTCTTCATAAGATAAATATTTCACATCTACTCCTCCAATCAATCGTGGATTTTTCAGCTGAGCCACTTTGCAGTTCGGGCGGCGCTGTGATTGATAATTTCGCTGTGTCCCAAATCTAAAGCGTCAATAGCGATCATATCTTGTACACTCAAAGTAAAATCCCAGATATTCAGATTTTCTTCCTGTTGTTTTTGATGGATAGACAGGTATTTTTTCATATCATTTCCTCCTTATAAGCCGATTTTGGATAGCCAGTCGCTTACGTCATTAGTAGGATCTGAAGCAGAAGAACTGCCAATGTGAAGTCCGTCCGTTACAGTTGCATTTGGCTCAAGCTCTTTTATTTCGTTTACTGTATTTGAAAGTCCGCTGCCTCCGCTGGTGCAGAACGGAGCAATGGTCTTGCCGGATAAATCGTAGTTATCAAAGAATGTATAAAGAATCATCGGCATATCACCCCACCAGTTCGGGTATCCAACATATATAACATTATAATCGCTGATATTATCAATACTGCCGGAGATTGCAGGGCGTGCGTTTTCCTTTTGTTCTTCCTGTGCCAAATTCACCACAGCGTCGTAATCATCACTGTATGGAGTTTCGGGAACGATCTCAAAAATATCGGAATCTGTCTGCGTCTGAATTGCCTCGGCAACATTTTGTGTGTTGCCCGACCAGGAAAAATAAACTACTAATGATTTTGAGCCTGTTTCAGTAGGCTTTGAATCTGGGGCGGGCAATTCAGAAGAACTGTTTTGATTGTTCACTTCTTCGGTTGGAGTGGAATTTGGTTCGCTGCTTTGCAGTGTTGGTGATGAAGCTCTTTCATTATTTGTGTTGTTACTGCAAGCTGCAAAAGAAAGCAGCAGAGCAAAAGTCATAAGCAGTGATACTAATTTTTTCATTGTTAAAAACTCCTTTACCTTTTTTTCTTGATTTCAAATCGGAGATAATCTAAACGGTCTAACTGCTTTTCCTTAAAATGGATTTCGTCAAGGGTTCCGATTCTTTTATTGTTGAGCATTTCCAGTCGCTCTTGTTCGGTAGACTTTCCTTTGAGCAATAACCGCATATATTTTTTTATCTCATCATTATTAAATCCGATGTCGTGAAGCGTCATAATGGTACTTAACCGCTCAATGTCGCTGTCGTCATAATGCCACGAGCCCATTACCTTTTTAACCTCTCCGCATAAACCCCAACTTTCATAGTCCTGTAAAATTTTAATAGGGATATTGTATTTTTCACTTGCCTCGTGTATCGTCATTTGGGACTCCTTTCTTTAGTAAAAAATAAAGGTGCTCCGTCTTGGAACACCTTTATTATATGTCTGTTTATATGAAATGTCTAATACTTATAATTTATTGTCAGTTATGCTTTTTAGGTATTGCTTTGCAAAATCTATGAATGCAGCGGTAGCAGCAGAAAAAATCTGCTCTTTTTTCCAAGCCAACGCAGTATCAATTTTGAGAGCAGGCTTAAGAGGTATAAATTTTAAACCGTCGTAGTTGCAATTCAATTTGATACCGATTACTGCGCCAATATTGCTTTGGGCCATCATCGCTTCATTGTATAGCAAATTTCCTTTTGCAATGCTCTCAACCTGCGAAGCATATTCACCAAACCACTTGCCGATATTACTTTCCGCAAAATCACTCAAAGGCAAGATAAGCGGAATACCGACCAAATCCTGCGGCGAAACAAATTCTTTATCTATAAGCGGAGAATCCTCTCGCACGAAAGCTCCCCATTCTTCTTTAACAGGCATACTAATAAATTCATATTTTCGTATGTCAATAGGTTCTGACATAAGCCCCATATCTAAAAGACCTCTTTCAATATGGTCACGGATATTTCCGGCATTTCCGCTGTAAAACTCATAGCGAACAAGCGGGTGCTTTTTGCGAAACTCTGCAATGCAATCCGTTAAACAGCGGGTAGATAAAAATTCACCGCTTCCGATTAAGATAATGCCTTCAAGATCTTTGTCTTTATGCAGAAAGTCCCGCTTTATTTTATCTGCTAATGACAAAATTTCCTGCGCTCTGCGTTTCAGTATCATTCCGTCCTCGGTTAAAATGATGTTGTGATTGCTTCGTACAAAGAGAGTGGCGCCGAGTTCTTCTTCAAGCTGAGCAATTTGTCTTGATAGTGTTGGCTGCGTCACGTGGAGCTGCTGTGCCGCCTTTGTAAAATTTTCTTCCCGTGCTATCGCTAAAAAATATTTTAATACTCGAAGTTCCATATACCTTACCTCCAAGAAAAGTATAACAGAAACAAAGATGAATTTCAATATATCTAGTTACAAGATATGCTTTTTAAGAATGTCTTATTCTTCGGGTTTTAGTGTATCCTAACGAGTTTTACTGTTTTACGACAAAACCGAAGGAAGCGACTTGCTCTCTCAGACAAAAATCACCTCAGCATTTACATTTTCAGTAGTTCTGTTTCGGATGTTATTCGTCTTTTGTGCCCATTCCATAGGGGAGGCGGTTTTTGTGT